>NZ_MUFN01000013.1:0-53930 GCF_001996205.1 Salinivibrio sp. IB574
CTGAATCAAAATGCTGAGCAAATTGGCAGCGTGGTGACCACCATCAACGCCATCAGCGAGCAGACCAACTTATTGGCCCTGAATGCGGCGATCGAGGCTGCCCGTGCGGGCGAGCAAGGGCGTGGCTTTGCGGTAGTCGCCGATGAGGTGCGCACCTTGGCAAGCCGCACTCAAGAGTCCACGGTCGATATTCAAACCATGATTGAGTCGCTGCAAACGCATACCACTGAGTTGCGTCGCGTTATGGAGGGCACAGTCGAAAATGCGTCTGCCAGCGAAGCTGCGGTGCAAGAGATTGATGCCGAGATCAGCCAAATCGCCGCTCGTAGCAGCACGATTTCTGATCGCAGTACCGAAATTGCAGCCGCCGCCGAGCAACAAGGCAACGTGGCGAGTACGATTTCACAAGATGTCGAACAGGTGCGCAGCCAGTCCACGCAAGTCGCACAAATGCTGCGAGATTCTGCGACCGAAGTCAGCGAGCTTGGCACGCAAGCCCAGCAATTGAAAACCTTGGTGGCAGGACTTCGTACCTAACTCCCTTGGTGTACCGTCCGTATGCTTCCTATCACGCGCCCACCTCTGGGCGCGTTTTTATTGCAATGACACCAGCCTTGCTCGACAATACCCGCCCTTTTTTGCTTTATCCGCAAGTCACGTCATGATGCAGGTGCCTTACTCAGCATTTTGACGTGTTTTGCACCATCAAATTGTTAGGAACGCCCATGACTGCCACTGTGTATCTCGCCAAAGGCCGCGATAAATCCATCAAACGCCGCCATCCTTGGATTTTCTCGCGCGGCATTGCCCGCATCGAAGGAAAACCTGCTTTGGGTGACACGGTCACTGTTTGTGATCATCAAGGTGAATTTTTAGGGCTAGGCGCCTATTCACCGCAATCGCAAATTCGAGTTCGCATGTGGTGTTTTGAAAAAACCCCCATCGACAGTGACTTTTTCCTTGCCCGTATTCGTGCGGCAAAGCCGCTGCGCACCATGCTCGCTCAGCGTGATGGGCTCACTGGTTATCGCCTATTAGCCGCTGAGTCTGACGGCGTCCCCGGTATCACCGTCGACAAGTACGATAACTACTTGGTGTGTCAATTGCTTAGCGCCGGCGCGGATGCTCAGCGTGATAACCTCGTTAATGCCCTGCGTACCGAGTTTCCAGAGTGCCATATCTACGAGCGTTCCGATGTGGCGATTCGCAAAAAAGAAGGCCTTAAACCGCGCACCGGCGTTTTACACGGTGAGGAACCGCCTGCGTCCGTCATCATCGAAGAAAACGGCGTGGCGATTGAAGTCGATATTGCCAATGGCCACAAAACCGGTTTTTATCTCGACCAACGGGATAGCCGCGAACAAGCGGTGAAATACATGGATGACAAACGGGTCTTAAACTGCTTTTGTTACACCGGCGGTTTTGGCTTGTATGCGCAAAAAGGCAATGCTAAGCAGGTCACTAATGTGGATGTGTCACAGCCCGCGCTCGACAAAGCGAAAGCCAATGCGGCGCGAAACGGCTTTGATCTCACCCGTGCTGAGTTTGTGAATGCCGATGTGTTCAAGCTGCTGCGCACTTATCGCGAACAAGGCGAGCGCTTTGATGTGATTGTGATGGATCCGCCCAAATTTGCAGAGTCCAAATCCCAACTGACCGGCGCATGTCGCGGCTACAAAGATATTAATATGCTCGCTATGCAGCTTCTTAATCCGGGCGGTGTGCTGCTCAGCTATTCGTGCTCGGGCTTAATGGATGCGGGCCTGTTCCAAAAGATACTGGCAGACGCGGCATTAGATGCCGGTAAAAACGTGCAGTTTATTGAGCGCTTTGCACAAGCGGCGGACCATCCCACTCACAGTGCATATCCAGAAGGTTTTTACCTCAAAGGCTTTGCGTGTTTGGTGCAATAACACACGGTCTTTAACTGGTGTGCGGACGGGCGCAAAGCGCGTCCGCACTTCTGGACACAATTGTCTGATGAATCTACGTTTAAGTAAGTAGCGACCCGACAGGAGTGTTCAGATGCTAAGCCCCATTAAGCCCAACGACGAAGCTCAACGCCTCAAAAAATTACAAGACACTGGCGTGCTTGATACCGAAGACGAAGAGCGCTTTGATCGCATCACTCGCTTAGCTAAACGCCTTTTCGATGTCCCTATCGCCCTCGTCAGCCTCATTGACGATGATCGCCAGTGGTTTAAATCCTGCTTTGGCCTTAACGTGCGCCAAACGCCACGCGATATCTCTTTTTGTGGTCATGCTATTTTGGGCGATCAACCCTTTGTGGTGAAAGACGCCAGCCTCGATCCACGCTTCGCTGATAATCCCCTTGTTGCAGGCGAGCCACATATTCGCTTTTATGCCGGATACCCGCTCTCGCTCGGCGACGGGAGCAACATGGGCACCTTGTGTGTGATTGATGATAAGCCGCGCCGTTTTAGCGATGAAGATCTGCGCTTTTTGAAGGATTTGGCCCTACTCGCCGAGAGTGAGCTCTCCTCAGCGCAAACCGCATATACCGATGATCTCACGGGAATATCTAATCGACGCGGCTTTATGCAGCTAGCCAGTCGCGCCGTACAGCACTGTCAGCGCATGAATTCGCCGTATTCACTCGCATTCATCGATTTAAACGATTTTAAAATCATCAATGATACTTATGGTCATTCCGAAGGGGATATCGCCCTTCGTCATATGGCTAATCTGCTGCGCGCCAACATGCGCGAATCCGATGTGTTTGCGCGGTTTGGTGGCGATGAATTTGTGGTGTTTCTCTCCGGTGCTGGGCGTGAAGCCGCCGAGCAAGCACTCGACCGTTTTGCCGGTGTGGTGGAGCGGTTTAATCAAATCAATCGCCACACCTACCCTATCTCATTCAGTTATGGCGTGGCGACCAGCTCCATGTCGACGCCGCGCAGCTTGGATGATCTACTGGATGAAGCCGACACCAAGATGTACCAGCAAAAAAATGCCAAGGTGTAAGCCAAAAAGCGGGGTGTCCTACCCCGCTTTGCGTTAATACTCGTGCGAATGCCTGCCTATTCCTATTAGGAAGAAGACAGCGCCGCTGCAATGGTCTCCAAACTGCTCGGATCATCAATCGTCGAGGGGACTTGGTAAGATTCGCCATCCGCCATCTGGCGAATAATACGACGCAAGATTTTACCTGAGCGTGTTTTAGGCAACTTCTCCACGATAACCGCGTGTTTAAAGCAAGCGATCGCGCCAATTTGATCCCGCACACGCTGCACCAACTCCCGCTCTATCTCGCCACTCACTGAGACAAAACCGTCTTTCAGTACCACCAAGCCGAGCGGCAATTGGCCTTTGAGCTCATCGTGCATGCCCACCACCGCACATTCGGCGACCGCTTCATGGCTGCCTAACACCTCTTCCATTTCGCCGGTCGATAAGCGGTGGCCCGCGACGTTAATCACATCATCAATCCGTCCCATCACAAATACGTAGCCATCTTCGTCCATGTAGCCGCCATCACCCGAAACATAGTAGCCGGGGAATTGGCTAAGATAGCCAGATTCAAAGCGATCGTGGTTGCGCCACACCGTCGGCAGGCAGCTGGGCGGCAGAGGACGCTTCACGGCAATGTACCCTTGCTGGTTTGGTGCGGCAATCTCGCCCATTTCATCGAGAATACACACCTGATAGCCAGGACTTGGCATGGTTGCCGAACCGGGCTTGGTCGCAAAGCAGGTTAACCCCAATGGATTGCCCGCAATCGCCCAGCCAGTTTCGGTTTGCCACCAGTGATCCACCACGGGTCGCTGGGTCTTTTCTTCCACCCACTCCAATGTCGGTGGATCAAGCCGCTCGCCGGCCATAAACACCGTACGTAAAGATGTCATCGGATAGCGCGCAAGGTGCTCACCATTTGGGTCTTGCTTTTTAATCGCCCGAAAGGCGGTAGGCGCCGAGAATAAGATGCTGACGTTATGCTCATCACATACACGCCAAAACGCTCCCGCATCCGGTGTACCGACTGGCTTGCCTTCAAACATCACCGTGGTGCAGCCGTGTAGCAAAGGGGCATACACAATATACGAGTGCCCCACTACCCAGCCGACATCCGATGCGGCCCAAAACACTTCACCGGGTTTGACGTTGTAGATCGCGCTCATGCTGTACTTCATCGCCACCGCGTGGCCGCCATTGTCACGCACTACGCCTTTGGGTTTGCCCGTGGTGCCGGAGGTATAGAGGATATATAGAGGATCGGTGGCATTGACGGGCACCGGCGCTGCAGGGGTGGCTTCAGCTAATAACGACGCCCAATCAGCATCACGCGGATTGTCTAAATTGGCACGACACATCGTACGCTGATAGACCACCACATGGTCGGGTTTGTAGCGACTGTCCATGATGGCCTGATCAACCATCGGCTTATAGGCCAAGGTTTTCGCGCCCTCGATGCCGCATGAGGCGGTAAGCACCACTTTAGGTTCTGCATCTTCAATCCGTACGGCCAGCTCGTTCGGGGCAAAGCCACCAAACACCACCGAATGRATMGCACCAAGCCGTGCACAWGCGAGCATCGCYACGGTKGCTTCTGGGATCATGGGCATATAAATCACCACGCGATCCCCCTTNACCCCTAACTCTGCCAGCATGCCAGCAACTTTCGCCACGTAGTCACGCAACGCGGCATAAGTGTAGGTGGTTTTTTTGTCGGTAACCGGCGAGTCGTAAATAAGCGCGGTTTGTTCGCCCCGACCTTGTTCAACATGCGCATCGAGTGCCATATAAGCGGTATTCATGGTGCCATCAGCAAACCAGCGCTCAATGCCATTATCGTCTTTGCTAAGAATGGTTTGTGGAAAGGTAAACCAATCGAGCTGCTTGGCCTGTGCCTGCCAAAATTCCTCGGGGTCACGACTGGCCCAATCCGCATGGTGTTGGTAACTTGCTTCTTGCATAAGCGGCTCCTTATCGCCCACCCTTGGCAGGCGATACGTTTGCAAGCAATGGATTCATTCCGCGTGCTTAGTTAATCACAAACAACGACATAAATTCGTGCACCGGGGTTTTCTCCAGCGCCGCCTGATCGCTACACAAGGCAACAATTTTTTCACTCTGTGCGCGCGGGAAACGGGTCGCCAAGTTGGTGCGGAATTTTTGCTCCAGCACGGGGATCCCTTCCTCGCGACGACGGCGATGACCAATCGGATATTCCACGGCGACTTGTTCAGTGCTGCTACCATCGGTAAAGAAGATTTGGATCGCATTGGCAATCGAGCGCTTATCGGCTTCTAGATATTCCGCGCTATAGCGTGGGTCTTCTTTGATCACCATTTTTTGCCGTAGCGCGTCAATACGCGGGTCGGCGTGATGGAAAGCGTCTTCATAGTGCTCGGCCACTAGATTGCCGTATAGCAGCGGTACTGCCACCATATATTGCAGGCAGTGGTCACGGTCAGCCGGGTTAGCCAACTCCCCTTCTTTAGAAATGATGCGAATGGCGGATTCATGGGTGGTGATTTCAATACGTTCAATCTCATCCACGCGGTCTTTCACCTGTGAATGTAAAGTCACCGCCGCTTCCACCGCGGTTTGAGCATGAAACTCAGCAGGGAAAGAAATCTTAAACAGCACGTTTTCCATTACGTAGCTGGCAAAGTCTTGTTTGACACTAAAAGCGTTGCCATTAAACAGCACATCGTAATAGCCCCACTTAGGTGCGCTGAGCACCGACGGCAAGCCCATCTCGCCTTTCATGGTGATCATCGCCAACCGCACCGCGCGAGAGGTGGCATCGCCCGCCGCCCACGATTTGCGCGAACCGGCGTTCGGCGCATGGCGGTAGGTGCGCAGCGCACAGCCATCCACCCAAGCTTGTGAAACGGCATCAATGATCTGATCGCGATTGCCGCCCAGCATTTTGGTGACCACGGCTGTTGATGCCACGCGCACCAATAAAACGTGATCGAGCCCGACACGGTTAAAGCTATTCTCAAGGGCGAGCACGCCTTGGATCTCATGCGCTTTGATCATCGCGGTCAACACATCGCGCMTGGTGAGTGGTGGTTTGCCTTCGGCCACGGCCACGCGGCTTAAATAATCGGCGGTGGCCAAAATCCCGCCCAAGTTATCTGACGGATGGCCCCACTCGGCGGCGAGCCAAGTATCGTTAAAATCGAGCCAGCGAATAATACAACCGATGTTAAACGCGGCGGTGACCGGATCAAGCTCGTGAGAGGTGCCCGGTACCCGCGCCCCGTGGCGTACTGTGGTGCCCGGCACCAGTGGCCCTAAGTGTTTGGTACATTCAGGGAAACGTAGCGCCAGCAAGCCACAGCCAAGGGTATCCATCAAACAGTTGCGTGCGGTGTTGTAGGCCTCTGCCGAGGCAATCGGCGTGCTATCGACATAGTCAGCAATTTGCACCAATAAGGCATCAGGGTCAGGGCGCTGGTTTAGTTCTACGTTGTTGCTCATGGTCAATTCCTTCTGTGATTTCAATCGGGAGAATGCGCGCTGATTAAGAGCGCTGATCGATAGGTAGCCAATCTTGGTGTTCAGGGCCGTCGTAATCGGCACTTGGGCGAATAATGCGGTTATTAGCGCGCTGCTCAAACACATGCGCCGCCCAGCCCGTTACTCGGCTCATCACAAAAATCGGGGTAAACAATTTGGTTGGGATCCCCATAAAGTGATAGGCCGATGCGTGATAAAAATCGGCATTGGGGAACAAGCCTTTCTCGCGCTTCATCACTTGTTCGACCCGCTCAGACACGTCGTACAGCCAAGCGTCTGGCGCGTTTTGCGCTAGCTGTTTCGACCAATGTTTGATAAGCGCATTGCGGGGGTCTGACTCACGATAAATCGCATGACCAAAGCCCATCACCTTGTCTTTATTGGCGAGCATTTGCATTAACCCTGCTTCGGCTTCGTCAGGTGTGCGCCATTGTTCTAGCATCGCCATCGCCGCTTCATTGGCACCGCCATGCAATGGGCCGCGCAAGCTGCCGATGGCCGCGGTAATGCAAGAGTGCAAATCAGACAAAGTGGACGCGCACACACGGGCGGTAAAGGTCGAAGCATTGAACTCATGCTCGGCATACAGCACCAGCGAGCAATGCATCACAGACTCATGCAGTGGCGACGGGGTTTCATCAGTGAGCATTTTGAGGAAGTAACCGCCAATGCTTTTCACCTCCGGCTGATAGGTATCGACTCGCACGCCATCATGCGAATAGCGATACCAATAGCATATAATGGCCGGCAACATCGCCAACAGCGTATCGGTTTTATCCGCTTGCTCACTAAAGTCGGTTTCTTGATCCAAGTTACCCAGCATCGAGCAACCAGTACGCATCACATCCATGGGGTGCGCATTGGCAGGAATTCGCTCCAGCACGGCTTTTAAGGCGTCAGGTAACCCCCGCTTGCCAACCAAGGTTTCTGTGTAGTCAGCCAGCGCTTGGCGATTGGGGAGTTGGCCTTTGAGTAGCAGGTAAGCCACTTCCTCAAATTGGGCGTGATTGGCTAAATCGGTAATGTCATAACCGCGATAGGTTAATCCAGTGCCGGTTTGCCCCACCGTACACAAGGCGGTGGTGCCGGCACTTTGTCCGCGAAGGCCCGCGCCGGAGAGTGATTTATCTTTGGGTGCGACGGCGACATTTGTCATGATTGGCTCCTTTCCTTTGATGCCATCAGATTCAACCGCTGCATGAATCCGTGAACGTGGCGATAATTCCAGTGGTGTAACCGACGTTTTCACACCGAGGGTGTGCGTCTGTGATCACTCTTTTCCAAATAGGCGATCCAATTGCTGTTCGTAGGTGTGATAGCCCAAGAAGTCATAAAGGGCATCACGGGTTTGCATGGTGTCGACCACGTTTTTTTGGTGGCCATCATCCAGCAGGTGTTGATACACATTGAGAGCGGCTTGGTTCATAGCACGAAACGCAGAGAGCGGATACAGCACCATGCTGACCCCGACGCCCGCCAGTTCTTGGCTGGTAAACAGCGGGGTTTGACCAAACTCGGTGATATTCGCCAGTACCGGCACCTTTACTTGCTCGACAAAGGCTTGGTACTGCTCGAGTGTTTGCATGGCTTCGGGGAAAATCATGTCCGCTCCCGCTTCTACGTACGCTCTGGCGCGGGCGACGGCACTGTCCATGCCTTCCACCGCCAAGGCATCAGTGCGCGCCATGATCACAAATTCAGGATCGGTGCGCGCGTCCACCGCGGCTTTAATGCGGTCGACCATTTCAGCTTGGCTGACAATTTCTTTGTTAGGGCGATGACCGCAGCGCTTTTGCGCCACTTGATCTTCCATATGCACCGCGCCCGCGCCGGCTCGTTCCATTTCACGAATAGTGCGAGCAATATTGAGCGCACCGCCAAAGCCGGTATCAATATCCACCAGCAAGGGTACGTCTGTCGCTGCGGTGATCCGGCGGACATCTTCCAACACATCGTTGAGAGTCGTAATCCCCAAATCCGGTAAGCCGTAAGAGGCGTTAGCAATCCCGCCTCCGGATAGATAAATGGCTTGATGCCCCACCCGCTCTGCCATCATGGCGCAATAGGGGTTAATTGTGCCGACGACTTGCAGCGGAATATTGTTGCGTACCGCTTGGCGAAAACGTGCACCTGCACTCATAGCATTCTCCTTTTGAGCTCATGGCTTAGCGGGTTGAACCGCCGGCATTTCGTAGCCAATAGCATGTTAGTTAATCGGTAATTTGCTGTTCAATCAGTTGGCGACTGCGCTGAATATGACGACGCATCAGCATTTCCGCCAACTCGGCATCTCGCTCGCGAATTGCCGCTAATATTTGCATGTGCTCTTGCAGCGCCTGCTTAGGGCGAGAATGGGCCCGCGGCGATTGAAACCGGTACATCCGCAAGAGGTGATACAACTCACCACACAACAGGTTGATCAGTTTCTGGTTATGGCTGGCTTTGATGATGCAATAATGAAAATCAAAATCGCCTTGTTGGTGAAAGTAGGCCGCCCCTTCCACCCGTTCGATATAGGCATGGTGGGTGTCGAGCACCGCACTGAGCTGCTCAATTTCCGCATCGGTGATGTGCGCGCAAGCCAGTCTTGCGGCCATGCCTTCTAACGCTTCTCGTACCGCGTAAATCTCCGCCAATTGTCGATGGGTGAGTGTCACTACTCTCGCGCCCACATGAGGGACGCGCTCGACCAACCCTAAGGCTTCGACCCGCATCATGGCCTCGCGCAGTGGCCCTCGACTGACGCCAAATGCAGCAGCCAACCCTGCTTCCGATACCTTGGTGCCCGCTGGATAGGTGCCGGTGACAATCGCCTCGATAAGCTGCTCGGTCAGGCTGGCTGACTTGGTGGGCTCACGTGAATCAGCCGGCAACGATTGCGCGTGCTGCGCGAGAAATTGGTCATTTGTCGACAATAAAGACATAAATACCGCCTAATAACTTCAATAAAGCCAGAATAGAATAAGATTGTAGACAATGTAGATTAGACTTTGGTCTGTAGCGGCGCCTTTTTATCGTGATCAAAACCACAACGTAAATGATAATGTACGCATTGAATTGTTATTCACTTGTTATCAAACGGGCGTTTGACTCGACCTATTGCGAGAGCGGCGTATGGTAGTGCGGTCGTTTTAATAGGGATAGAACGCAAATATGGATAGAAATCATTCCAAGCGTGAAAACGCACTCGCGCTGCTTATCGGCAGTAGTTTGGTGTCACTCGGCATCTTCTTTTTCAACCAAGTAGGTTTACTGACCGGCGGCACCGCTGGATTAGCGCTGTTTTTACAGCGAGTCACTGACTTCAGTTTTGGTGAGCTTTTCTTCGTGATCAACCTGCCTTTTTATTGGCTCGCCTACACCCAAATGGGGAAACGCTTTACCTTAAGTACCTTGGTTGCGGTCAGCATCGTCTCATTTTGCGCCGATCATTTAACCGCAGTGCTCACCATCAACACCATTCATCCTGTTTATGCCGCGCTATTTGGCGGCGGGCTAWTCGGCATGGGCATGCTAGTGATGTTCCGCCATCAATGCAGTTTGGGCGGATTTAACACCTTAGCGCTGTTTTTGCAGCAACGGTTTGGCATCCGTGCCGGAAAAGTGCAAATGGCGCTGGATTGCTCGATTGTGATCTTATCGCTGCTAGTGGTCGAGCCTTGGCTAATTGGCTTATCGGTCGCTGCCGCAATCACCACCAATCTTGTCCTTGCCATGAACCATAAACCCGGACGCTACCAAGTTCAGCCACCCCAAGCCGCATAGCGGGCGTGAATGACACGGAAAACACAGATAAATATAGATAGAGGCGGCCTTCCGCCTCTTTTTTCAATCACTTCCTCTGCGACACCTTTTCCCCAATCGTTACGATAGCGCCTCGACATCTAAATACGAATCACTCTTACAATTGATTGCTGCACATGCTAAATTCCGCCTTTTAGGCGCCAATCATAAGGAGTGTTGATGAACGCGGCCGATCCTAGCTTTGACACACCACAACTGCCTGCCGCGGTTGCACTGTCCCCTTTTCCCACTGCTTTAGGCTTGTCAGTGATCCCTGATGATGTGCAAGGCGTGTCGCTTCGGGAACAACTCACCACACCACAAGGTCTCGCACAATGTTTTGCCACGGTAAACTCGACCTATGGCGATGCCGATAGCCGCGCTCAAGGCACGCTTTTTATCGGTGCCTATGCCTATGAGTTTTTGCTTCCGGTGCTGGCTAGCTGGCTTCAGGCTGGACAGCTCCCCTCGCTGGACTTAGATAACTGGCAAGTTAAATACCAACCTACCCGCGTCACTAAACCGAATGGCAAGGAGCTGGTGTATCACAAGCCACATTTTTATCTCAATGCCTTGATTGGCTGGAAACAACCCGCGGCAGAAGAGTGGCTAACTATTTTGCACGGCGCGTTATTACGCCACTTTTCACCTATCGTCGATGCGGTCGCGGAACAAAGCGGTATGCGTGAGGGGCCACTTTGGAAAGTGGTTGCCGATTCAATCTGTATTGCCTTTTTGATGGTGGGTAAACATCGTGATTGCGAGCAGGCCGCACGTGACGCCGCGCTGTCGATCGTCCATCAACGCGGCACCCCGCTTTATAGCAAGCGCAGTGGTTTTCACGATGTCACCGTCTACGATCCGAACGACACGCAAACCGTATTACAAATCCACAGCTTCCGTTTGCGCGGCGGCTGCTGCCGGATCTTTACCGTGGATGAACACAGTTATTGTTCAACCTGCTGTTTTTTAAAGCCTGACGAACAAGCTAAGCGCCTCGCAGAAGTTGCGTGTCAGCGTGAAGGCGTGGCGCTGGATACGCAGCCTCGCTAACTCAGCGCCACATCGACCCAAACAAGGCGATGATCGGAGTGAGCACGCGCATGCTCTTGGCCGTTTTTATCACAAATCAGTGGGTAGTCGGCATCATCAGGGGCAGGCCAAAATACGCCGGAGGCTAACACCGCGAGCTCACGCGAAGGTAGGACATAATCGAGGCGCAACCCACCGTTATGGGTAGCAATTGCCCGCCCTTTACCATTGATAAAGCGAAACGCGTGAGACTGGGCCGCGTCACTTTTTGGCACCTGCGTGCCGATAGCAACCTCGGGATGCACACGCGGATGGTGAAGCAAGGCGCCAATGGCTTGCTTATCCCCATCACCGTAGCTCGGGTCTGCATTTAAATCGCCAATTACCACAAACGGTGTCTTGGGAGATATTCCGCCGTGAGCGCCCTTGTCGTCCACCAACCAATCGACATTATCCAAAAGGCCAATCAGTTGGTGAATTTCATCACTGTTGCGCCGCCAGTTACGCTTTTCTGGCCCATCAAACACGGGCGGTGTGGGATGACACGCCACCACCTGTATTCGATCATCACCAACCAAAATCGGCACTGAAACCAAGTTTTTCGAGGCGAGACGTAGCGCCTGTTGTGCTTGTTCGGTGTAATAATCCGCAGGGAGTTGATGGTGAGGTAATTGATGCCACGCGAAATGCTGCCAAGTGCGAATTTCGGTGTCTTCGATGGGATAACGCGATAAAATCACATAACCAAATTGACCATGATAATCGCCAAATCCATGGCATTGCTGGGCCTCCGTTAAGCGTTGATGCTCGCTGACCGGCACCGTCAGTTTTAACCCCGTGTTGGTGGCGGGTAAATAGCGATACGGATAATCAATCGGCGTTTCACCGTGTTGCGATTCGGCCAAGTGGCGTTCACAAAATGCGGCGAGCGCCCCATCATCACCGCCATCACCTGGATGATCAAATTCACAAAGTACCACCACATCGGGTCGCACTCGTTGTATGGTCGCGGCGAGATTTTTAATTTGTCGGCTGGGGGTAGGCGCTAGCATCTTTGCTTTAATTTCGCCGGGCTGACGCCCAGCCAGAGACAGGTTGAATTGTGCCAACCTAAGGGTTGAAGGTGCTGTCATAACATCCCAACAATGCGCTACATGATGGGCTATTTTAACAAGCTATCGAGGGCACGACGAATTTGTCGCGCATCTTCTTCAGCACGATGCGGTGCTGGCCCCAACGCCTCCATTTCGCGGCTAAAGTCACGCCGATCGAGATCACTGTGCTTTTTTAGCCACTGATTCACCTCCATTAGGGTGAATGAAGGGCGCATGTAGCAGGCTTTGTAAAGCCGCCCCATCCAAAACAGATCCCATTGACTGTCGCACAAAACATGATCAAAAGGCGCGAGGGTCTGGTTGAGATGCTGGCATACATCGAGCACACTGATGCCTTCGCTAAAAAGGCGTTCACGCGAGATCCCATGTATTCGGGTTTCGGCTTCTTTATCCCAGTGATTCCAGTGGCCACTGGCGGTGGAAGGGTCAATCAAAAAACTGTTGCTGTCGCCACTTGGCAACACGTATCCCACCTCGATGGGATAAGACGATAACGACAAACCGGATGCTTCAAAATCCAGTGTCACCCACATACGCGTACTCCTTGCTCATAAACTCTCCTGCATGACTAGGCACTTCCTTTGCCTTGTTAGTTAACTGTAGCCTTTTTGTTGCCACTTCGATGGGTTGTCGCGCTACTTTTGCGTGCTTGGTTAACTTGTGACTGAAAATCCTGACGTTTTTCATTGAATGCGTTAGTTTTTTCTTATTATGTGGCACTCTAAACAGTGCTATGCCAAGGTTTTGTCAGCGGTACGCTATATTTCACTACCGGATTGAATTAGGCTTCGATAACACCCTGCTAAACGCAGTTTGACGTTAAACCGCCATGTTTTAAATAGGAAGCAGCATGAAACAAACGTCTCGCACCATGTCCGCGCGCAAACACGTTGCATTAGTGGCGCACGATCACTACAAAGACGCTTTGACTGAGTGGGTAAAAGAAAACAAAGCGACACTCAGTGAGCATGAGCTTTATGCCACCGGCACCACGGGGCATATTCTTGCGCGAGAAACCGGATTAAAAATCACCCCGCTGATCAGCGGTCCCATGGGCGGTGACCAGCAACTAGGTGCCATGATTTCTGAACAGAAAATTGATGCGATGATTTTCTTTTGGGATCCGCTCAATGCCGTACCACACGACCCTGATGTTAAGGCGTTGCTGCGTGTCAGCTCTGTATGGAACATTCCGATTGCTACCAATCGCTCAACCGCACGCTTTTTGATCACTTCGCCGCTATTTGGCCAAGAGGTGGATATTCAAATCCCTGATTATCAAGCTTATTTAGACGAGCGCTTGTAATCTTTTACCCCGCACTGTCCGTCGATGAGCAATGTCGCCTATGACTAACAGTGCGGGGACTTTCTCACAGATACCCTTTCAGTTCCTCCACAAACGGTGAGGCATGGCCTTTTTGGTGTACTAGCCACACTTGTTTTTGGGCCCGCGTCAGGGCGACATAAAACAATCGCCGCTCTTCCGCGTGCTCAATTGGCTCTTCATTTTTCCCTAACAATGCCTCACCGAGTGAGAGCGAACGCGGCTTGGCCGGGAAGACCCCATCATCCATGCCGAGGATAAACACATAGTGGGCTTCTTGCCCCTTGCTGGCGTGTGCGGTGGTATAGCGAAGCGTCAATGAAGGATACGCATTCTGCCAGCTTTCTAGCGCGTCAGGACGAATAGCGTGCGTGCGGCCTAGCAGCATCACACTCACTGCATGCTCTGCGTTAGCATACTTTTTGGCAAGGCTTGCCAAGGTTTTATCTAACTTGTCGTCCGTGATCGCTTTGATCGCTTTAGGCGCTTTCGCTGGTGCCTTGTCACGCGCATAATCCAACTGTTTGCTGAGCTGCTTGGGGTTTTGCTCAATGAACTGCTGCGCCACCTTCCCCAAGGTAGACGGATAGCGATAACAGGTGGTCAGCCAGCAAATTTCGCTGTCACCGAAACGCTGCGCAAACTCTGTGGTTAAGCCGACATCGGCACCAGCAAAGCGATAAATAGCTTGCCAATCATCTCCCACGGCATATAGCGAGGCACGTGGTGATTGGGTTTCACTGTCCGCTTTACCGTGACACAGTGCCTCTAACATTGCCAATCGTGCAGGCGAAATGTCTTGGTATTCATCGACCATGACAAACTGGATGGGCGTGGTGAATTTTCGCTGCTGAAACAGCTTAGTGGCTTGGGTAATCAAGCTGTCAAAGTCTACCGCGTTCTCCGCTTTTAGCGCCTGTTTGTAGGCTTGGTACAATGGCCAAATCACGGCCAGTTCATTTTTTAAGGCGGCCTGCTCCTCAAAGCTTGCCAGCTTATCGTTCAGCGCACGCTTGGTGGTATTGGCTTGGATCACTCGTGAAAGGCGCGACCAAACCCAAGTGTGCAACCGGCTATCATAGGCACACGCAGTCAGTTCAGCGTTATCATCAAGCGGCAGTGTTTGTTGCTGATGCAGTTTGTCCCATGCTTTACGGTGAGTGGGCTGTTGCCACTGTTCGGCGAGTGTTTGAGTCAGCCAGGCCGCTTTGGCCGTCTCATCACTGGCGAGTGGAGAAATCATCGGCGCCTGCCCTTGGTGCTCGACAAGTTGCTGGCGGGCAAAGCCATGAAAGGTAGTGACATTCACTTCATGGCCGGTTTTGGTTTTTATCCGCGTTTTCAGTTCTTCAGCAGCATCACGACCAAAGGCCAGCAGCAATAGCTGCTCTGGTTTGGCTTGACCACTTTCAATTAAATACGCGGCGCGTGCCACTAATACGCTAGTTTTTCCACTACCGGGCCCCGCCACCACCAAGGTATGAGATTCATCGGTGAGCACGGCGGCACGCTGCCCGTCATTCAATGGCGATGATTCGATGCGATCAAACCAAGCTTGCCACTGATTGAGCATCATCGCTTGCCATTGCTGATTGCGCGTCTTGAGCCACTGTTTATCCCCCCGTAAAACGGGTGCCAGTGTCGTTGCCATCACTTCATCTAAGCTAGCCAAGAATGAGGCTGGGATCCCCTCGCCTTCTAGCTTGTCGACTAGGATTTGTTGCGTCGCGCGCAATTGCGATAAGCGAACATAAGCGGGTGCATTCACCAGTGCATCATACTCTGCCAGCAAACTGGGCCGGATCATCGCCAGCCGTTTTTGATAACGGGCAATATAGGCTTGATAACTGCGATAAATGGTTTGCCCTGCCTGCTGGGCACGGTGCCAAGGCAAGCCAAAGACCTCAAAA
This sequence comes from Salinivibrio sp. IB574, assembly GCF_001996205.1. Taxonomy (NCBI): domain Bacteria; kingdom Pseudomonadati; phylum Pseudomonadota; class Gammaproteobacteria; order Vibrionales; family Vibrionaceae; genus Salinivibrio; species Salinivibrio sp. IB574. The sequence continues at coordinate 15,657 of NZ_MUFN01000013.1, forward strand.
GGTAGCGGATTGCCCTCGTCAGTATAACCGGTGAGCGAAATCGTTCCCCACAGCAACCCGCGCGACACCGTGAGCTGCCCATCCCATGCCGAAAAAGGAATGTATTGACGATGGTGGCGAGATTCGAGCAGTAAGCCGTCATCTTCGAGCTGCAAGCTGTAATGGTCGCCATAAACAAGCCATTGTGCCCAGCGGTTTGCGGAGAGTTTCATACTCATGAGTCAGTGCGTAAAAACGCGCTTTCCAGCCTTGATAAGATGACAGGCATGCTACTGCGCAACTCTCGATAAATCAATTCACTAGCAATATGGCTTCCCGCCGCATCACCTATAGCACGCTATGGATTTGACTTGTCGCAAGCTATTTCTAAAAAGCGCACGAAAACGCGCGGATGACGCTTAGTTTTTCAGTATCTTTCTGCTATCTTGCCCTCATTGTTGGCTTAATCCGTGTTTTTATGTCCTTTTCGTTGCCACGCTTTCCTTCGATGCCACTGACGCTACGCGAATACTGGGCGAACCACCGCATCAATGACAGTATCCGCGTCCTAATCGCTTTAATGGGGGTTGCCCTTTACGCGGGATACGCTGGTCGCACCGATATTGTCACGCCACTGGTGCTCGGGGTCATCGCTTCAGCATTAGCGGAAGTGGATGATCACCTATGGGGGCGGATAWAAGCCTTGGGCGTGACGCTAACCTGCTTCGCGGTCGCCTCTTTCTCAGTTGAATTGCTTTACGATTGGCCTTGGCTGTTTGCATTAGGGCTAACCGTTTCCAGTTTTGGCTTTATCATGCTGGGGGCTATTGGGGAGCGTTATGGCACCATCGCCTTTGCCTCATTGCTACTGGCGGTATACACCATGTTGGGGATGGAGCAAGGCAGTGATCTGTGGCTTCAACCCATGATGCTGCTCTCAGGCGCATTTTGGTACGGGTTACTATCACTGGTTTGGATTGTGATTTGGCCGCACCGTCCCGTGCAGCATCGGCTCGCAGCGGTCTTTCGTCAAACCGCCACTTACATGGAAACCAAGTCTAGTTTGTTCCATCCGGTTGCCGAATTGGTTCCGCAACCTACCCGCATCGCCGCCGCCAACCAAAATGCGCAAGTGGTAGCCGCGCTCAACCAAGCCAAAGCATCATTACTGGCGCGAGCACGACGCGGCCGTCTGACCCAGCGGCATCAAACCTTGCTGCAAACGTATTTTATCGCCCAAGACATTCACGAGCGGGTTAGCTCATCCCATTATCGTTACCAAGATCTTGCCGCCCACTTTTTCCACTCGGACATTTTGTTTCGCTTCGAAGCATTGCTCAATGTGCAAGCGCGCGCATGCCGTGAGGTAGCGCAAGCGCTCTCGTTGGGGATCAGCTATCAACATCATCATGCAGGGCAGCAAGCGTTAACGGCTATCCAGCAATCGATGGCGTATTTGGCTAAACACCAAGACAGCCATACTCGCACCGCATTGCTAAATCAGTTGCAGTTTTTATACAAAAACCTGGAGACGGTTGAGCAGCAGTTGGCGAGTTTGAGTAACCTCGCAGTTGATAGCCGCGCCCAAGAAAATGAATTGGCTGATCCCGATGCGCGTTCGCTTGGTGAGATGGTCTTTCGCATTCGCCAACAACTGACGTTTCGATCGTTGCGTTTTCGCCATGCAGTGCGCTTGTCGTTATCGCTCCTCGCGGGGTATGGCGTGATTCAAGGTCTATCACTTGAACATGGCTTTTGGATCTTGATGACCATTCAGTTCGTTTGCCAAACCAATTACTCAGCCACACGCAGTAAGCTTAAAGAGCGGATTGTCGGCACTGTGGCTGGCTTGCTACTCGGCGTGCCGGCCTTATACCTGTTTCCCGATCCCAGCAGTCAATTGGCCTTGATGGTCGTCACTGGGGTGCTATTTTTCGCGTTCCGCACCGTTCAGTACACCCTAGCCACCTTGTTTATCACCTTATTGGTATTAATGTGCTTTAGTCAGTTCGGGGAAGGTTTCGCAGTGATCTTACCGCGTTTGGGCGATACCGTTATTGGCTGTTTGATTGCCGTTGCGGCGGTCCGTTATGTGTTGCCCGACTGGCAAGCGCACCGTCTCCGCGGGATCATGACAGAAGCCTTGCAAGCCAATCGGGACTATTTGGCCCACGTGATTGCTCAGTACCGAGTAGGTAAACGTGACACTCTTACCTATCGAATTGCGCGGCGCCAAGCGCACAATGCGGATGCGGAGCTGACTACCGCGATCAGTAATATGTTGGCGGAGCCCGGCCGCTATCGCACCAATATCGAAGAAACTTTCCGTTTCTTATGTTTAAACAACGCGATGCTGAGCTATATCTCTGCCCTTGGCGCGCATCGAAGCCGGATGGATGATGAGGTCAACCATCAAAAAGTGGCCCAGCTTCACCGTGATATCCACCAAGGATTAACCCAATTAACCGAGCTACTGGCCCAGCCTACCAACCATGATGCACTGCTGGCGTTACAAACTACTGATGACATGCATCAGACTCACGGCGGCTACGGAGAGACTGTCGATAACACACCGCTGACGATGGTATTGCAGCAATTACAACTGATTCAGCGCATGCTGCCAGAGCTTAACCAGTTGACACTCACGCTGCGCCAACAAGCCCTGAAACAAAGTCGCGCATAATTAACGGCGGGGCCAAGGTTCCGCCTTCGGTGACTCACCCTGTGTACCAATACTCGCGTTGCGTGCGGATACTCGACTGGCACGCCAACGCTAAGTCAGCGGGATGTCAATTTACAACAATTTACGTTGTTGACGGTTGAAAGCCCTAGTCGTAGACCGGATATTATTAACAAAGCCACCTAAGTGACTTAACGCTATACCCAAATGACTCGTTTGGAAGCTAGGGTATACACTTATATTTTTAGCGGCTCGTTTAGCCGCATCGCCCGCCTGGAGCAATTATGGCTATTCATGTAGGAATCATCGACTCGGATCCCGTCCGATTGGTCACCCCCGTGTTACACCAGCAACTGCCGGTGAGCAAGTTGGTGTTAATAGGCACCCTTGAGCAAGACCTAGAATTTGAACGCCTTACCCGCGTACTTGCGCCAAAAGGCATCGAAACCGAGTTTTTTGAAATTTCCGATGATATCAATATCCGTGAATTAAAAAGCCAAGTAAAACAACTGGCCGAACAGCTTAGCACCACCTCTGAAGATATCCTTTTTAACGCGAGCTGTGGTCTCCGTCATCAACTGCTGTCTGCTTACGAAGTTTTTCGCACTTATCAATGGCCTAGCTATGTTATTGAACCTTATAGCGATGAATTATGCTGGTTGTATCCAGATGGATTGCCACAACAACAAGTCGAAGACCATATTAGCTTGACCGAATACCTCACGATTTTTGGCGCCCGTTGTGAGCGTCATGATGACGATGTGATCGGTTGTTTAACCGATGATATTTATCGTTTGGGCGAAAAATGGGCCAGCAATGCTTATGAATTAGGACCCGGCTTGGCGACACTGAACTATTTAGCCACCACGTGCCGCAAGGAACAGTGCCTTGATGTGACGTTAAGCGAGAAACAGCAAGGCTACCGTGAACTCGGTATGCTGCTTGACGATCTGACTGAAGCTGGGCTCGCAACATACCAAAATGGGGTGCTAACCTTTAGTTGTGAGGAAGCACGTCGCTTTGCCAATGGTGAATGGTTAGAAAGCTACGTCCATTACACCGTCACGTCTATTCAAAAAGAAATGCCAACCATTCAAGATAATTCACTTTCCGTGCAAGTGTATCGCCAGATTGGCGAGCGCGAAGTGCGTAACGAGCTTGATGTGGCGACTGTGGTCAATAACAAACTGCATATTATTGAGTGTAAAACCAAAGGCATGTCGAGCGATGGCGATGACACCTTGTACAAGTTAGAGTCGCTGCGCGATCTGCTTGGAGGGTTACAGGCGCGAGCGATGTTGGTGAGCTTCCGTCCGTTGCGCCATCACGATATTACTCGAGCTACCGATCTGGGCTTAGCACTGATTGGTCCTGATCAACTTGGTAACCTGCGTACCCACCTTTATGATTGGTTTGTCGCCGCCGGTGGCACCGTCGCGATTCGCACCAGCTAACTCGCGCGCCCAGATTGGCCATCATAAAAAAACGCGGCGCTCATGATGAGCGCCGCGTTGTCTTGATACCGAATGTCTGAATTACAGCAGTTTACGAGCGGCTTCAACCACAATCTTGATCGAGCGCGTTTCGGTTTCTTTAAGCGTTGCGTGGTCAGGGATCTCTTTTTGGGTACGATTAATAATCACACCTGCAACACAGCCCGCACGCAGACCTGAGCTAGCACACATGGTAAGTAGCGTGGCGGACTCCATTTCAAAGTTCAGTACGCCCATGTCTTGCCACTCTTGCATCGAGCCTTGGAAACGACGCACGACACGACCACTGAAGGTATCGTAGCGCTCTTGGCCCGGATAGAAGGTATCGCTTGATGCAGTCACACCGGTGTGAACCGTTGCGCCATCTTCATCAACCGCCGCTTTCATGGCCGTTGCCACATCGAAGTTAGCCACGGCTGGGAATTCCATCGGTGCAAAGTGGGTGCTCGCGCCATCAAGGCGAACAGACCCTGTGGTGACGATCATATCGCCGACATTAATGTTAGGTTGAATGGCGCCGGTAGTGCCGACACGCAAGAAGGTGCGCACACCCAATTGCGCCAGTTCTTCAACCGCAATCGAGGTTGATGGGCCACCGATACCGGTTGAGCAAACCACCACAGGCTTGCCGTCTAACCAGCCTAGGTACAAGGTATACTCGCGCTGAGAGGCAAGAAAGGTTGGGTTGTCCATCAGGTTCGCGATTTTTTCTACTCGCGCAGGATCGCCGGGAATAATCGCAGTGGTGGCGCCTTGTAGGTCGGCATGGTTAACGCCAAGGTGGAATACAGGGGTATCAGACATAATCAGTCTCCTCGCTGGATGCTGTCAGCAGCATCTTCAAATGATTAAAGGCCTGCCAAAGCAGGCCTGAACTCGAAGTTGTTATGCGTCTAGGATACCCAATTCTTCGGGTATTTATGTGACTTTTATCGACCTATTACACTGTCAATCCTTACAGATTTCAGAATTTAGAGATCGCTATCACTTTATGACGGTGTATGAAGACAAGTGCTGTCAGATTTATTGGCGCTTGTCTCGCAACAGCCGTAATGCATTCAACGTGACCAGCGCCGTCGCGCCACTGTCCGCTAACACCGCCACCCAAAGCCCGGTGATCCCCAAGACACTCGTGACCAGAAAGACACCTTTTAGCCCTAGCGCAATGATAATATTTTGACGGACGTTCGCTTGCGTTGCGCGCGCCAACTGTAAAATTCCGGGCAATTCAGTCAAACGGTTATGACTTAACGCCGCATCGGCCGTTTCAAGCGCAACATCCGTACCACTGCCCATCGCTACGCCTAATTGCGCCGCTTTCATCGCCGGTGCGTCATTAATACCGTCTCCCACCATAGCAACACGATAGTGTTTCGCTAAGGCTTCAACAGCATGAACTTTATCTTCCGGCAATAAGCCTGCGCGAAAGTCGATACCCAACTCTCCTGCAATCTCTGCTGCCGCAGCCGGATTGTCACCGGTTAGCATCACTGAATGAATGCCCAAATCACGTAATTGGTTGACGGCTTGCTTGGCATCGTCCCGCAAGGTATCACGCCAGCCAATCAGTCCGTACGGCGCGCCTTCAACCATGACGACCGCCACCGTGACACCTCGCTGTGTAATCTCTCCAGCTTGGTGTCGCTGATTCGGTGTCAACATATCATCCGTCAGTCGATCGAGTGCAATCAAGCTAATCCGGCACCCATCGACATCCCCTTTCACACCCTGTCCCGCTTGCGCTTGGATATTACGTGCTTCTGGCACTTCAATGCCTCGCTCGGCGGTATAAAGCACCAAGGATTTGGCCAGTGGATGATGACTGCCTCGCTCGATTGCCGTGGCATACTTAAGTAAATCCTTCTCGTCACCTTGCCATGTCAGCACATCAGTCACAGTCGGTTTACCCTCAGTGAGCGTGCCCGTTTTATCAAAAGTGACCGCATTGACACTGGCGAGCATTTCTAACGCTGCACCGCCTTTAATCAGTGCGCCTCGACGCGCTGCCGTCGCCAGACCTGATGTGATCGCTGCTGGCGTTGAAATCACCAATGCACACGGACAGGCAATCAATAGCAAAGCAAGGCCTCGATACAACCACTCTTGCCAACTGGCGGCAAAAAACAACGGCGGGACCACAACGACTAATGCGGCAAGCGCAATCATGGTCGGCGTATACCAACGGCTAAATTTATCGATAAACCGCTCAATCGATGCTTTTTTCGACTCAGCCTGTTCGATTAAACGTAAGATCCGGTCAATCGCATTTTCGCCTTGTGCGGATGTGACGGTAAGCTGGACCGTTTTATCGGTCGCAAGGCTGCCTGCCATCACAGCATCACCGACCTCAATATCAACCGGAATGGGCTCTCCCGTCAGGGCGCTTTGATCAAAGCTTGCCATTGTCCCCATCAACTGGCCGTCTGCAGGCAAACGCTCGCCAGCGCTAATTTCAATCACATCCCCTGGTTGCAGTGCGCTCGCCGCCACGGTTTCACGCTCACCAGATGCATGAACGCGAGTCACTGTCTCAGGAACCAAGGCCATCAGTGACTGAATACCATCTCGTGCCCGTGAGGCAGCATAACCTTCCAGCCTTTCACCAATCAGGAACAGTACCAGCACCATCGCGGCCTCGGTGGTCTCACCCAAGTACAAGGCCCCGAGCGCGGCGATACTCATCAGTGTTTCGATAGAAAAAGGTGACCCACTTTTGGCCAGACGTATCGCTTTGCCCACGATCGGCGCCAGTCCGACTAAGGTCGCCAAAGTAAACAGCGTCCCCGATAAAGGTTCAGACCAATAATGGAGTCCCCACGCCACCATCATGACCGCAATTAGCCCGAATAACAGCGCATCTTGCCGCCACTTGTTCCATCCGGTTACCTCAGGTTGTGTTTGGTTGAGAGCGACGAGAGGAAAGCCCGCTTTTTGGGCGGCTTGTTCAACAGCACGTTCGGTAGAAGCCTGTGCATCGGCCGTATAAGTGACACGCAGTTTCTCCGTTGCAAACATCACCTGTGCTTGCGCTACGCCTGACGTTGCCAGAATGGCTTTTTCGAGTTTCGCGGCACAGCTCGGACAGTCCATACCGGTCACGCCCCACTCGTGCGCATTCACTGAATCAATTGATGCGCGCTCAGAAGAGGTGTCTGCACGTTGTCGCTGAGCGTGCGCGTGGCAATGCCCATCCGGGTCATCATCGCCGGCGTTACCCTCGCCCTCCGCATGACTGCTACAACAGCCGCTGTCTTGCGCACATTGTGTGGTTTCAAGCGCAGAGGTGGTCGGGTTTTGATGATGGGGTTGATGACAATGGTGCGATCCACAGTATTTGCACATAGTCGGCTCCTTATGGGCGGTATATCGAACGTTTATACCTACTATAAGGGTTGGAGCCCACTCCAGAGTCAAGCGATGATCGAAACTCATCGCATTTGTCTTACGTTGTGGGTCGGGAAAAGTGCTTGGATTAAGGGAAGCGCTGTGATGCGGGGAAAGAAAGCGAAAAGTGCGCTCAGTGATTAGCACTGAGCGCGTTCGGTTTACTGAATAATAAAAATGTAGCCCTGCAGAATGATAAGATTCACAATATCGATGAAGAAAGCACCGACAATGGGCACCACCATAAAGGCTTGAGGTGCCGGGCCAAAACGATTAACAATCGATCCCATATTCATCACGGCTGTCGGCGTGGCACCTAGTCCAAAGCCACAATGACCACCGGCAATAACTGCCCCTGTGTAGTTACTTCCCATCAACTTAAATGTGACGTAATAGCTAAAGATACCGATTACGATCGACTGAATGGTAAGAATAATCAAGAAAGGGACAGCCAGATCGAGAATATTCCAAAGCTTCAATGTCATCAGCGCCATGGCAAGGAATAGTGACAATGACACTGTCCCAACCATATCAACCGTTTCTGATTCCAGCTTTCTAAATTTAAAGATCTCAAGGGTATTGGTAACAATCACACCCAAAAACAAGGCATATACAAAGTCTGGGATCATTAACCACTGAATATTAAAGCTATTAACCCATTCCGATAAATAACGCGCGCCCGTAATACAAAGCAATAAGATGAATAAGACTTCGATCACTTTCTTTGCGGTTACTTTGTCTTCTTCATTTTCGTTATAGGTCACCAACTCAGGATATTTCTGATGTGTCGTCGTGCCACGACCATATTCTGATTCTAATTGGTGCTTATTAATCAAGCGTTGAGCAACCGGGCTGCCGATAATGCCACCAATGACCAAACCGAGTGTGGCGGAGGCCATTGCAATCTCGAGCGTGCTCTGGATACCGTATTCATCGGTCAATATCTGTGCCCATGCCGCGCCTGTGCCATGCCCACCAGACAAGGTAATGGAGCCAGCCACAAGGCCCATCAGTGGATCCAAGCCAAGCATCGATGCAAAGCTCACCCCAATCGCATTCTGAATAATAATGTAGAAAGAAGCGATAGCGAGGAACCAAAATACTTTTAACCCACCTTTCACCAATTGTTTATAATTAGCCGCTAAACCCACAGTGGCAAAAAACATTAGCATAAAGGTGCTTTTTAACGGCAAGTCAAATTTAAAATCTATACCGTTTGAATGCAGCACTGCAATAACACAGGCAATAATTAATCCGCCAACAATAGGTTCGGGGATATTAAATTTACGTAATACAGGAATTTTTGAATTAACAAAATGGCCTAGAAAAAGCACACCAATGGCGATCAAAAATGACTCTAGTGCACCAATAGAATTGAGTTGATACATATAACCTCTTTGTTTCTCTCATCACATCCTCCCTGATAATCCAATTTGACCTTTGTCTTTTACCTCATGTTATTCACGTTGAAGTCAATGCTGGCTTCCACATCCCAACGACATCTCAGCATCCTGCTTATCGTTTTTAGTTGTTTGACACTGCGAGTATCGCCAAGAGTTGCTTGACGCCTCGGTGTGTCTGATTCGCGGCACAATAGCAGAAATCTGTGATTTTGGCACCAAGTATCGAACTTTATGCGTCAATATCGCCGCTAATCATTGAATTAGCGAGATTATTTACGTCAAAGACAGTGAGTAATGTTGTCGACATTTTCAGCAAAAATCGCCTACATTCGCATCTGTTGGCGACAAATGACGGAGGCGGCGTCGCAGATCGATCGCTAACCATGCCCCCACAGGTATTGCCAATGCCAAATTAGAGGCCGGATAGGCCAGCCAAACCCCATCCAATTGCCAATATGACGCAAAGAGAAATAAAAACGGGAGTTGCAGTACGATATTACCGATACTGATCATTAGCGCGGTTCGCCCGTGATGAATGGCTTGAAAGTACGCGGCGGCAACGACAATAAAGCCATCGAGAAACAGAAGGATCAGATGCAACCGTAGCCCATTAACTGTGCTATCCAGTAAGGCCGGATTGCCGCTGCCAACAAATACGCGTGCCAAGGTGTTGGGTAAGCCATTGATCACTGCTACAAAGGCAACGCCCGTCACTAAGACACAAGACAACGCCATCAATAAGCACCGCTTTACCCAGTGTGGCTGACTGGCACCCGCATAAAAGCTCACTAAAGGTTGCATCCCATTGGCTACCCCCTCGGCTAGCAAATAGTACACAATGACCACATAGCCGATCACGGCATACGCCCCTACCGCCAGTTTTCCGCCGTGCAGCATTAAAAGGTGATTGTGCACCGCCACCATCACAGCGCTATAACCATACATAATCCAACTCGCCGCACCGATTGCACAGATATGCCGTGTGATTGACCAAGCCTGTGACCATGACGGCCAAATAACTTGCAACCGACTCCGCCGAGAAAAAAAGTAGCTGACGCCTACCAGCGTTACCGCCGCTTGCGCTAACGCTGTGGCAATGGCAGCGCCGGTTAATGCCCACTCAAGCCAGACGATAAACACCAGATCAAAACCAATATTGAGCAGCGCGCCTAACATCATCAATCGCGTCGCCAAGCCGGGTTGATCGTCGTTACGCAGTAAAATGGGCACCGCCATCGAACCGAGGGTAAACACATTGGCCCAAACCAGCACATCTAAGTATTGCACCGCAAAAGCCAGCGGCACCTGCTCTGCGCCTTGAAGTGCTAGTAGATATTGGCCCCAAGCGACCAGTGCGAGGCTTAGAAAAACACTGAGAAGTAGCACTAATCCGATCGCGACCGCGAGCGTGTGATGCCCTGATTGATCATGCCCTTTTCCTCGCGCAGCACTTATTTTCGCCCCAGCGCCAACACCAATCATCAGACCAATCCCTAACATGCCTGCGATCAATGGCCAAATCAGGTTAATGCCTGCCAAGCCATCAGCCCCCATGACATGACCGATAAAGATGCCATCAATGACTTGATAAAGACCATTAACCAACATAGCGGCCACGGTAGGTAACGTATAGCGCCAGAACTGGCGTGACAGTGAATGAAGTTGTGCAGGCATTAATGAGCAGTGCGTCAGGGTATGATGATGAGTATCATACCCAATCGACGCCATAGTGCTGGTTTGGGATCAGCACAGTTTGGGATAGCGCACGTGTGAGTGATATTGATAAGTTACATCGTTTCCTCGTACGCGAAAGCGCGCAAAGAAAAACGCCTTGGCCACTTCTCCCCTCAAAGAAACAGCACAAGACGCTTGAGTCTTTCATTTAGACAGGATGCGTGAGGCACTCTCCCATTTGAGTGCTGATCGCCCGGAGAACGTCTCGCCGAGTGATAATCCCTACCAATTTACCCTCATCAACCACTGGATACAGCTTAGGCTTGGTGGGCATCATCATTTCGGCCAGCTTAATGATACTGTCTTCTGATTGCACCGCCAGTGCATTCGGCGTCATACAATCAGACACAGAGTGGGAGTCTTGACAGTGATAGCTGTCTCTTAGCAATTGCTGCAGCATATCTTGCTCGGAAATAAACCCCACTAAACGTTTGTTGGCATCAATCACGGGTCCACCAGTTTGTTGGCTTCGCAGTAATTTTTCCAGCGCACTGGATAGTGGCATATCTGGCGAGAATGTCACCGGCCGCTTGTTCATATAATCTTTGACTTTGATCGACTCCATGTCGCCCCCTCTTCAATACTTAACTCACGCCATATACCTGCTAACCACGTCATATCAAAATGTGTATGCCGCGTAGCGTGGCTATGGTTGTCCCGTTCTTTAAGTGTTGTCTAAGTTAGCGAAATGTCTAAATCACTTTGAACAATTTGTGTGATTGGACAAAGCAATGATGTGGCGTGATTGCTTTATACCGGCTTCACACGCCTCTCAGCCTCACTTGCAACAAGATAAGCTCGTTCGCCCTTCTCTTTTTGTTTTGTCACAAATTGTTAAATAAAACAGTTAAAGAGGTAGATAGGGTTTCATCGATTTCATACCGTATCAAAATAAATGGATGATATTCAAAACGATGGCGACTCACGCACGGGAATGGGAAGAAAACGATGAAAATTATTGCGGTTTACAGTAACAAAGGTGGTGTGGGAAAAACGGCGACGTCGGTGAATATGGCGCATTTGATGGCAGAAAGCGGCTATCGCGTCTTACTTTGCGATCTCGACCCGCAAGGCGCGTCATCGTTTTACTTTAAACTCAAGCCATCCAAGCATTTAGGGCAAGACAGCTTCTTTACCCGTGATAAAAAGTTTAAAAAGTCCATTCAACCCAGTCACTACCCCAACCTTGATGTGGTACCGGCGCACCATGATTTTAAAGACTTCGATATTTTTCTAGCCTCACAGAAAGGCGGGTCAAAAAGTCTCTTCAAACGTCGATTTAAAGCCGTCAAGGATGACTACGATATCGTGATACTCGATTGTCCGCCCTCTCTTTCCGCACTGTCTGATGCCGTATTCCGCCATTGTGATGAACTGCTGACCCCCGTGATCCCGACGACGCTTTCTGAACGCACGCTTGAACAGCTTTATCAGTATTTTATCGCCCATGATTTTGATGTGGCGCGTATTCACCCCTTTTTCTCGATGGTGCAGAAAACAAAGCGCTTACACGTCGACACCATGCATCGGATGCAGAAACAATACCCTGCTATGTTGGATTCTCATGTGCCCTTTAGTAGCGATGTAGAAAAAATGGGCGTGACCTGTGCACCTGTCACCGATATCGGCAAAGGAACCGCTGCGGCCATGTATTATCGTCGATTATGGCGGGAGTTCGCAGCGCGGGTGCTTTCCGATCAACACGCTGCATAGGCGGCGCGCCTAAGCGCGTAACCATTCGCGCATTACCAACCCAACAAGCGGTACAACTCGCCCGTTCTTACCGCGCGATGAGCCTGCGCAATGGTGCCGTCGCGCGCCCACGACTCAATGACCGGCGCAATGATTGGCTCCACCTGACGCCAATTTTGTCCGGCTTGTATGTCTGGCAAGTACAAAAGTCGCAGTAACAAGCCGTCTAAACCCGTTAATAGTTGTTCCGGCGTGCGATCATTAAAAATGGAAGGAAACACGTTATCGTCGTCATTGGGCAGCCCCATGATCTGGGTTAGCTCTTCAACCACACAGGCGACTAACTTACCTTTAGATCGCGCCAAATCAACTGGGATCACGACCGCTGCACGCCGTATCCAACCATTTTTATCAACGGCAAAATTAGCCGCACAGACCGCTTTGCGTAATGGGGTGACATCGTTGGTTTTAAAGTATTGCCGCGCATCGTCTAAAAAGCGTTGGTGGTTGGTAAATACAATGGTCAGATTAGCGGCTTTAGGGTGCGAAGCCGGGATAAAGTTTATCCCCGTCAAGCTTTGCAAATGGTCAAGGTGGTAGCGGACGAGTTTATTGTGAAGTTCGCTGTCGCTGACGACATGCGACACGGTATAGCGCACGGGCTCCTTCCACTTACGAACACCATGTTCACCTTCTACATATTCACTTTTCAGCGCAATGCGATAAAACGCATCTTGAATATAACTCGGTTGCTGCCAAGGTTGCTCAACAGCAAGCGTACTGAACGAGACCAGCCATACGATAAGCCCGATACTAACTCGACCCTTAAACAACAACCTTCACTACCTCAACCCCGCGCTTTCGATGCCTGTTTAGCGTAGCACACCAGTTGAAAAACAACTGGTTGAATTGCGTGCTGTCTGTTTTTTCTTACCATATCTGTTGAACATGGAATAGGGATACCATTTTTCTAGACATTTTTTGAACCAGACCCTCAATTTGATAGCGATCACATTTTTAGTTATTCAGTAATGTGGATAGTAACGGGCGATTTGTCTCACTAACTCGAGGATTCTATGCGTAAAACAGCGCTCGCACTCTTACTCCCCTTTGCGTTTTCCGCCCACGCCGCCACCATCGTTGATGCCTCTGATTTGGATCTTAGCCAAGCACTAGACGCCAATACGGCACGCTCAGCAATGGCGGCAGCACCTGCACTCAGTTTTCGTGAAAAATCACGTATGCAAGTGGGCAATCAATCACTAGTTCGTAAGCAGCAACTGCATCATGGCATTCCGGTTTACGGCTATTCTGTGGTTGAAAACACTACCGCACGGGGCTTTGCGCCAAGTGTTAAAGGTGACGTTGTCACTGATATCGAACAAGATATTGGTGGCACGCTACCCATGATTAACCAGCAGCAGGCCATTGCGATTGCTCAAGGTCAGACGGGCCAAGGCAATCGCCATTTTCATCAAGCGGATGCAAACACGGAATTGTTGATCTGGTTAGATGAACAACAAACAGCGCGTCTCGTCTATAAAGTTGACTACCTTGCCAGCGATAACGGTCATCCTTCGCGTCCGATGAAAATCGTCGATGCGAAATCGGGAAATATATTAGATAGCTGGGAAGGGATCGCACACTTAGAAGCTGGCGGCCCCGGCGGTAACCAAAAAAGTGGGCGCTATACCTTCGGCCCTAATACCCAACTGGGTGGCTTTGAAGTCAACCGCTACTGTCAAATGGATAGCCCCAACGTTGTGACAGTCAACATGAACAATCGGGAATGGGGTGGAAGTGTTCACCAATTTAGTTGTCCCCAGAACAACTACCGCCAAGTCAACGGCGCCTATGCGCCGATGAATGATGCGCAGTACTTTGGACAAAAAGTCTTTGAAATGTATCAAGATTGGCTCGGCGTGCGCCCTATCCGTCAAAAGCTCACCATGCGTGTTCATTATGGTCAAGGCTACGGCAATGCATTCTGGGACGGACAACAAATGACCTTTGGTGACGGCAACGGCAGCATGTATCCGTTAACCACTTGGGATGTGATTGCCCATGAGGTCAGCCACGGTTTTACTGAACAAAATTCAGGGCTCGAATACCGCGGCATGTCGGGAGGCATGAACGAATCTTTCTCTGATATCGCCGCCGCGGCACTTGGTCAGTATGTTTATGGCGACTTCAACTGGAAAATGGGTGAAGACGTGATGAAATATAGCGATGCGATGCGCTATTTCATCAATCCAAGCCAAGATGGACGCTCCATTGGTCATGTCGACCGTTATTATCCTGGCATCGACGTGCACTTTAGCTCAGGTATCTTCAACAAAGCGTTTTACCATCTTGCCACCAGCGCAGAGTGGAATATCCAAAAAGCGTTTACCGCGTTTGCCACCGCCAACCAATTGTACTGGCAACCTAACTCGAGCTTCCAACAAGGCGCTGATGGCGTATGTGAAGCCGCGAAAGCACTAAACTATTCGGCCGGTGCTGTCAGCCAAGCCTTTGCTGAAGTTGGTATCCAAACCCAAAGCTGCCAAGGAACCGGTGAAACGCCTACCCCAGATCCAGAGCCGCAGCCGACGCCTGAAGTGGTACCGCTCACTTTCGATCAGCCAGTGGAACTTCACGGCTACGCAGGTACGGCTCACCAGTTTGTGATTAAGAATGCACCACGCGGTACAGTATGGCTACAAACTTATCGTGGTCAGGGTGACGTTGATTTATATACGGCGGTTGGCCGTCCAGCGAGCGCCGAAGATCATGACTGTGCGTCCACTAACGCGGGTAACGAGGAATACTGTGGTTTTAGTGAGATTCAGGGCATGGATCTATATGTCACTGTCACCAGCAAGGTGGACTACGCCACAAACGTGATCGCACGCCTTGATGACCGTGGTATCGAGCAAAACCGCTGTAGCAATGTCCCTAGCTGGGGAACCTACAACTATTACTACTCCGGCGTCAGCGTTCAATATCAAGGGCATCTGTTCCAAGCGACGCAAGATAACTGGGGCATTGATCCATTCTCGAACCAATGGGTTTGGCAATATCAAGGAAGCTGCCAAGGTTAATATTGCTGYCTTGTGACTGGCGGCTAGCCACGGCTAGTCGCTTTTTTATGATTATCTCGCAGGCCGTTTCCTCACGACTGTGATCACGCCACGATTCTGCCTTCTCCCTGAAAGTGACATTCGCATTACTTCTTTTTTACATCTATGTTAATGATTATTGGTGATAATCAGATAATTGGGCAGATTGAATGCATCTGACGATTTTTTCTAACATATTTCGCGCCAAGCTTGTGGCGCTGCTGTTTTTATTGTGTTCCCCACTCGTTTGGGCCACGCAAGGCAATGCTGAGAACATTCAGTATCCTAGCATGATCATGGGATTACTCGGCGGGCTGGCGCTGTTTCTCTATGGTATGGACAAGATGTCTAATGCCCTCAAAAGCGCCGCCGGTAGCCGCTTAAAAACCTTGCTCGCCAAACTGACCACCAACCGCGTGGCTGGGGTGCTCACGGGCGCCGGCATTACTGCCACCATTCAATCGTCTTCCGTCACTACCGTATTATTGATTGGTTTTATCTCAGCAGGCCTGATGTCACTTGCCCAAGCGACCGGGGTCATTATGGGTGCCAATATTGGTACCACGGTTACCGCGCAAATTGTTGCCTTTAAGATCACCAAAGCAGCGTACGTAATGGTCGCTGCCGGCTTTCTCACCCAATTTATCGCCAAAGCCGACCAAACCAAACACTACGGTAATATGCTGTTCGGCTTAGGTCTGATTTTTCTGGGTATGAACGTGATGAGCGATGCCATGTCACCGCTGCGCGATTATCAGCCCTTTATCGACGCGATGGCGACCATGGATAACCCTCTGCTCGCGATCTTACTTGCGGCGCTGTTCACCGCATTGGTTCAGTCGTCTTCAGCAACAACCGGGATCGTGATTGTCCTTGCAGGACAAGGCTTTATTTCACTGGAAAGTGGTATTGCCCTTGCGATGGGCGCCAATATTGGTACCTGCGTGACAGCACTTCTCGCCTCTATCGGAAAATCCCGAGAAGCCAAACAAACCGCCAGCATTCATATTCTTTTTAATATCATCGGCGTCATGATTTGGCTGCCACTGATCTCGCTATTAAGTGATTGGAGCGTCGCGCTTTCTCCAAGTCACCCCCAACTGACAGGTGTCGACCGCTTAGGTGCTGAACTGCCGCGGCAAATTGCCAACGCCAATACATTGTTTAACGTACTAAACACACTGATCATGCTGCCATTCGCTAGTGGTTTTGTTTGG
The DNA here is from genome assembly GCF_001996205.1 of Salinivibrio sp. IB574. Taxonomy (NCBI): domain Bacteria; kingdom Pseudomonadati; phylum Pseudomonadota; class Gammaproteobacteria; order Vibrionales; family Vibrionaceae; genus Salinivibrio; species Salinivibrio sp. IB574. Next base: position 32,340 of record NZ_MUFN01000013.1, read on the forward strand.
CTAGCGAAAAAGATTGTGCCACGCTCGAAAAAGCCACTCAGCAGCGACCAGCCCATTATCACGCCCAAATATCTGGCGAAAGAGTTATTGATGACACCAGATATCGCGATGGATCAAGCGCAACTTGAGATAGGCCGTATTGGACGGCGGGTCTGTAATATGATGAACACCCTGCCACCACTCACCTCGAAACTGGCAAGCCAACCACAACGCGACGCGGCGATCGCCGCATTAAAACAAATTGACGAAATTGAAAATCAAGTCGATGCCCTGCACGGACACATCCTGTTTTATTTAGGCAGACTGCGCAAAGAACCACTCAGTCACGCGCAGAGCCAACGACAAATGGCGTTAATTAGCATGACCGACCAACTTGAGAGCATTGCGGATCTGATTGCTAATACGCTAATCCCGATAATGGAAAAATCTCTCAACGCTGAAATCACGATCAGCAATAAAATGCGCGCAACCCTGGATGTGATGCAAGAAAAAGTGACCCATGCGTTACTGGATTGTGTCAATGCGATTCGGCGAGGCGACGATAAGCGTGCCAAACAGGTCTTACATGCGAAACGCGAGCTGAACGCCCTGCTTGATAAAGTGCTCGCCCATCAGGCTGAGCGTCTAGTAGAAGATGATGCTAACCGCTTACAGCTATTTAGCATTGAGATGGAGTGGACCGAGTCTCTCAAACGTGTTTATACCGTCACCAAACGGATCGCGAAGTTGCATTTGCGCGAAAAAGAAGCTTAGCGCTTTATCGATTGGGCAATATTGATGCATGAATAGCAGAATAGACAAAGAAAACGGAACCAAGCCCTAACTTTTGGGCTTTATAACCCAAGCATGTCGGTAAAATCGTTATAACGGCTCCGCCTAATGATATCTAGGAGCCTGAAATGTATACATTATTCCCTTCCCGACCTAAACCTTTATCGGCACTGATTGCCCTCGCTGCATTTAGCAGCACTAGTGCATGGGCTGATGCTCAATGTGAGATTGCCGATTTGGCGACGAGCAACGCACCAATCCAAGCCATTATGAGTGCTGAACGCAGTTGCTTTACCAGCTGGTATGACACCACGTCTATTCGATACAGCAACGTCTACCAAGAAACTTTTGTAAGCAAAGTGGCACAGCGTTTATCGCAGACCATTACCCATTATCAGGGTGAGGACGACCAAGCTCGCCAAATTGCTAACTTAGCTGAGTATGTGCGTGCCGCCTACTATGTTCGCTTCTATGGCGATAAAGCAAATCCTGACTACTCTGACTCGCTGGGCGATCGCCTTGCGGATGCGATCAATACGTTCTTACGTTCACCTTTCGCCACGGCCAAGGGTAGCGCCCAAACCGATGCTTTGCATGGTTTAACGCTGATGGCCGACAGCATCAAGCGCTTGCCGCAAACCCTAGACCTGCAAATTCAACTGCTTGAAAACCTCGACCAAGAACGCTTAGACGAGCGCCGTTACGCGGATGCGCTCAATAACCTTTTCCGCGCTATGGCTGGCCACCAATCTCGTCAAGCCTTTTACGATGTGCTCGCCGCTGATCTCTCCTTGATTGACCGCCTTTATCAGTTCGTTATCAATCACCCTAAGCTGTCTAACAGCAACCACGGCGCGTTGTTGGTATCAAATACGGTCCGCGAAATGGGACGACTATTGATAGCCCCCCAAGCCAGCGTGCGAGATCGTGTGACTAGCCACTATAGAGATCTATTACCCCGTTTCCCGTTGGGCGGTCCAAACGACGCCGTTTGGGTGGGCATGGTAGAAATGGTGGATGCTTACGCTCCCGACAAGATGGCCGAATTAGGCTTGTCTGATGCCAAAGCCACGCTCGAAGCCAAAGTAATGCCTTATCGTCACCAATGTGACGGTCCGGCGATCATTCGTTCACAAAGCATGACACAAGCGCAATCGCAACAGGCATGTGAAAGCCTGCACAACAAAGAAGTTGCCTTCCATCAAACCGTTAACTCAGGTTATCAAGCGGTCGCCGACGATCTGAACGACAGCGTTGAAGTTGTGGTGTTTGATAACCCGTCCGACTACAAAACCTATTCCTCATTTTTGTTTGGTAACTCGACGGATAATGGTGGTCAATACTTAGAAGGAAACCCTGCCGCCCCGGACAACCAAGCCCGTTTTATTGCTTACCGTAATGATAATGGCCAATCGCTTTCGATTTGGAACCTTGAACACGAGTATGTCCATTATCTCGATGGTCGATTTAACATGTACGGCGACTTCAATGACGTGCTTCGCCACGGTCATACCGTCTGGTGGTTAGAAGGCTTTGCTGAATATATGGCCCATGGAGATGACTATGCCGAAGCAATTCGCTTAGGCAAAGAAGGCGGCTATTCACTCAGTGACGTGTTTGCCACCACCTACCAACATGATGTGAACCGCGTGTATCGCTGGGGATATTTGGCGGTACGCTTCTTGTTTGAAAAGCATCCTGAGGCTGTGGATACTTTGCTTGACGCGGGTCGCACCGGGAAATTCGAGCAGTGGGCAAATTTAGTTAAAGACTATGGCCATCGTTATGACCAAGAGTTTGCGCAGTGGCTGACCACCTTGGAAGACACCAATGGCGGCGAACCACCTCGTCCAGAACCGGAGCCGGAGCCAGAGCCAGAGCCAGAGCTGCCAGAAGTAACAACACTGTCTCTCGGTCAAACCGTCACCATTAGCGGTCAAGCATACAGTGAGCACCTGTATCAAATTGATCTAGCCCACTCTGCCAGTGCGCTGACATTTAGTATCGAAGGACAGGGCAACGCGGATCTGTACGTGGCAAAAGGCCGTCAAGCGCACTATTACGATTTTGACGCTACCGAGTGGAACCAAACCAGTAATGAAACCGTGACGCTTAATGATGTGAAACCAGGTCGGTATACCTTAAGTGTCACCGGTCGTGGTGACTTTACCGATGTCACTGTCAAAGTGAATGCAGAAGGCCAAGTGCAACCCGAGCCAACCCCAGAACCAGATCCTGAAACACCGGCAGGCACTGATGACTTGCGCCCAACGCAACTTAACGTCGCCAGCCCAAACAGTATTAGCGTTTATCAACGTCGCTATCTGTATGCCGATGTACCTGCGGGAGCCACCAAGGCGCAAGTGTGGGTCATGGCGGATGGTGACRCGGGGGATCTGAGCGTATTCGCCGCCGAGGATTACTGGCCCACGCAAGCACAAAACCAAGCAGCCTCTAACGTACCGGGCAGCAACCAGTACATCGAAGTTGATTTACGTGACCAGCAGCGTCTGCACTTGCTACTTGTAGGTGATGGAAGCCGAAGCCAAACCGATGTGCGTGTTTATTTTCGCTAAGCACTAAAAAATGTTACCAAGCGCCACTGCCGAGTGGCGCTTTTTTGTTCGGTTGCCATATAAATGGGAAAAGAATAGAAAGAGGAAAAAGACGCAAGGGATGATTGCTGTTTTCTCTCCCACACAAATTGAGACAATGCGGCGAGAACCAACCTTTATCGCTATTCACGAATAATAAGGAGAAACCATGACCGAATGGGAAAAGATGTGCCAAGGACTTGTGTTTGATGACAGCGATGGCTCCATTGATATCCGGCGGGACCACGCCACACGAACCTTGCAAGCATTCAACCAAAGCGTAGAGACGGCAACAAGAAAGCAACTGCTCAACACGTTATTACACACTATCGGCGAGGGTTCGGTGATCCAACCGCCGTTTTATTGTGAGTTTGGCGAAACCATACAGATTGGTAGTAACACCTTTATCAACATGAATGCCACTATGCTGGATGGGGCCCCGATCACGATTGGCAACCATGTGCTGATTGGCCCCAATACCCAGTTTTACACCGCAACCCACTCTCTCGATTATCAAAGCCGCCGCTCGTGGGAGACCTGGTGTAAACCGATTGTGGTCGAAGACGATGTATGGATTGGCGGTAATGTGGTGATCTGTCAAGGCGTCACCATCGGCGCACGCAGCGTCATTGCCGCCAATGCGGTGGTGAAACACGACGTGCCACCTGACAGCCTGTACGGTGGCACGCCTGCACGGTTAATCAAGTCGCTTAATCATCACGATTAATCAATATTGCGCCAGCCATTTGGCGCATTAAGTCCCCAGCGAGTAAACTCGGCCCCACTGTAAATGGCGCGTCCCTGTTTGCCATGAATCACCGAGATAGAGGACGCCTCTTCACCAGCCAGTATCCGATTGACGTACTCTCCCGCCTGAACGCCTTGTGATTCACCAAATAACACCACCCCACCTGCGGTTTGGCCTTTACCCACTGAAAAGTCCCAGAAACCAAACAAAGGGATCGCACTGTGTTGGTTGGTCCATGCCAACACCTTATCCGGGTCTACAACATTACCATTGCTATCACGGATAATTTGATAGAGTCCCACAACAATAATGTCATAGCCATCGCTACTGTTGACCGAGGCTTTCCACGCGTCAAACGTCTCATGGTTCTCAATCGTAGCATCAATCCCCAGTTTGTTCTTCAAACTCTGATACTGTTTACTGATATGATCAGTGGCAATGGTCGCGGTCGTCCCTGCATCAAACATGATTTTGACAATGAGCTTATCTTTATCCAACATCTGTCCAATCTCTCGCATACTGCGCGCAAATAGCGGGCGCTCAAGCACACCGGTTACTCTCGCCTTACCGCTATATTTGGCCATCAATCGACGTGGGTTAGAATTGATACCTAAAAATACAATATCGATATCTTCATTTTGTAATCGAGGTAGCATGTAGCCCAACGCATTATCGTCACCCAGCACCACTACATCTGGCGCGACCTGTTGATACATAGCAAAGGCTTTGTCGGCTTGACTGTCGTAATCAGCTTTCGGTAAGCGTTTAGTGTCCATCTCAAAAGTGTGTAAGGTCACATCATCGCCAAGCGTACTTTCAAGCCCACGAATATAGCTTTCATCCCAGCCGTATTCTTTGTGATAGCTCTCAATCAAGAGGACGTCGGCAGCCCATAAAGGACCCACTGAGGCAGCATAGACCACGATAATCAGTAGCCAGTTTTTCATACTCACGCTCCGTCTTTTGCTTTTTCGTGCTATTAACCCTAGTCAAAAGATGGATATTAAGAAAGCACATAAAAGGAGTGAGAGCGCAGTCATGAATAAAAAGGAAAAAAAGCCGCCACATTCGTGACGGCGGTAGATAAGTGCTTATCGAGGGATAAAGGTATTTTTGTAAAACCCATGGAAGCCCGAGTTCGGCACATAAAATTCGACCCCGCCGAATAAGCGCAGTGCTTTCCCCTCGCCTTGGGTCTGTTGCTCAGGTTCGATGGCACCAAAACGTTTATAACGACTTTGCGACACAAGAATAAATTCGTGTCTACCATCATTGTCCCCTACTGGTGGCGTGTAATGACCGACAATATGAAGCCCCCCACTATGAGCCCCCTCAGGTAGCGGCATATCTTGCAGTAAACGCACCTGAGTAAAGTTGTGTTGTTCATCACGCTCGATAATTGTCTGATATAGGCGACGATCTTCTTCTGCAACACCATCCAGATCAAGGGTATAGAAGATACTCACCATATCGCCAGTACAAACGAGCGTTAACGATGGGAAGTAGTCATCCGGGTAGCCATCGGTAAAATCTTCGGTGATGAGTGATACCTGTCCATCTTTGATTTGATAAACATGCTTGTCTTTGCAAACCACAATAAAGATGCATGACTGCTGCTGGTGTACCGCGACAATATCAAGAATGTCCTGCGAGCGTGACGTCGGAAGCTGAATAATGTCGCTGCTTTGTGGGGCATCTTCGATGCCTTGTGTGAAGTACAGATACTTCGAATAACTCTTTTCGCATAAAAATAATGCTTGGCTATTTGAGTGACGGTCAACACATTCACTTGCTATTGTGCAGCGATCTATTTGCCAATCTGGGTTCCATTGTTCGTAGCTCAAACTATCATTAAACCCATCGCTGAAAAATCGATCGGTACGACCAAACTCAGGGTAATCGAAATCACCGCCAAAGTAATAAGTGCGACCCGTGATTTGAGAAGATACCATCGCAGCCAAATGCGTGCGGGTTTTATGATCCTCAATAGATGGCAATTCTCTCCAATCGGTATTCATCGTTTTCACATCAAACGGCCTAAAGCAGGTATGCGCATCCGAATATATCCGAGTACGACAAATGTACTGACCAACGTCGGCATGAATGAGGTCTGCAGGTCGCACCACTTCATTGGTATAACGCTGTATCGGCGAAGGCTCGGGCTCCGGCTGACGTAAAGCATCGAAAATCCATTGTGCAATCGCGACAACGATACCTACGATAGCGACCACAATACCTAACGGTCCTGCCAACACACTTCCCATCAGTGCCGCGACCGCGAGCCCAAATGCAGCGCCCGATATCAAGAAGTTAACTGAAGCCCACACAATATCCGCGACATCACCGCTGGCAATCGCTTGGCCAAGATTCCATCCGGCAATGCCGACCGCAATAAAGGCGAGCCCTACAAAGCATTTACTCACCAGACTCGATACTCTGCCGAGAAATAATGACTCCGCAATTCGACGCTCAACGTTCATAAACTTGGCAACACGACCGGTCAGTTTGCCCAGAAACTGACTAAATTTAGACATGACTTTCGCGATCTCATCGGTTCTTGGTGTTCCATTACCGAATAAAAAGTGTGTCACTTTAGTCGCAAGGATCTCGTAGCTAATTTGCAGCGAGGTTTCGATAAATGCGGCTCCCAACCCGATAAGTTCAACGGGATTATCCCACTCTTCTCTGTCTGTCGCGGATGCCCAAGTGAAATGTCCTACCCCCAGTAACAAGGTCAACGAAGATAGTACAATGTCAGTCATACTTCGTTGGCCGCTGACCGGCGTTGCCAATTCAGGATATTGTCTCGTCAACGCTTGCTGAGTAGCATCATTCCCTAAGGTCTCATCGCGTAACCCAAGTCCTTTAAGCGTATTCCAAACGCTATGCTCACCACCATTATTGCTAAAGAATTGCTGCCAGAACTGGCTTTGAGTCGACGAGTCATTGTTCTGCAGAATACGGGCAACGGCCAAGAAGTTCTCCTCATTGGCGAGCACAGAATACTGATCGCTCTCACTCCCCCAGCGCAAACTAAACGCGACGCCGTTAATCACAGTGCCGAATAGTACGCGTTCGATGTCACGCAGCGCGTCCTCCGTTTTGGGACGGCCTGCTGCAATATTTAAAGTGCGTATTTTCGCGCTCGTCGCATTCACTTTTTGAACCGCAATATTGAAGCGGTTATCGGCATTGTCGTTTACCGCACAATCGTTAAGCAGCGACTCAAGCGTACTATCTTGCTGGTAGTATGTGACCAGCTCATCTAACCAATAAGACGCATTTTGCTTGTACTGTCCCAGTGCATTATTTTGACAATAGTTTGTCGCGATGGCGTAAAGCTCATCAATGATTTGTTTGAAGGTTTCCCCTTTCTCTGCCAAGTCGATATTGGCATGCGCTTTGATCATGTCCCAACTGTTGTAGGCAAGGCGATTATTGACGTCCACATTGTCTTGCCCTTTATAGCCATACTGTAAATATTGACTGATGTATTCAGCCATATAGTCATCAAAGTAGGTTTGATAGCGCGCATAAACATCACTTACTGACTGTTGATTATCATGCATGGCTAGTACATCGTCATTTGGCTCAACCGCACCGCCTATGTCGGAACTTAGCCCACTGTGATGGATCCGAAAGTTATGTTTCATCATATTCTGAAACATCACATGCGCGAGGTAGTTAGCTTCGTCAGTGGACGTCTCGAAATCCACTCGGTCTAACCCTAAACCGCGATGTTCTGAGGARTCCGTGTAAAAACTGATCGCATCAAGCTCACTGAGCCCTGCTGAAGTGGTTGGTGCGATCCACTGTGCCGCTTTGACAGATTTTGGTAACACGGCACCCGCCGCTATGGTTAACACGGCCGCCGACGAATGGGTTAAAAAACGACGACGACTTTGGGAGCGAAGCCCTTCCCAGACATTGCATTTGCTTTTCATGATCGTCCTCTTTTCAATCGGGATTATCTTGAATGGATAAAAAAACCCGCATCTTCAGATGCGGGTTTGAGGTTATTTAACCGGCTTGATGGTCAACTCGGCATTGTCGAAACCGAGGCTCGCCAGTTCATCGGGGTCAAAGTTAGAAATCAATTCCACCCCATTTGCTTCACCAGTCGTGGTCATTGGTGAAATAGAGCGCTTAACGCGAGAGGAAGTCGCTTTGCCAATCGGCTTCGCTTGGCCAAGCTCAATGGTCCCTGCATACTGGGATTCCGCATAAAAATCACCCGACACATAGGAATAGAACGGACGCAAGCTCTTCCCTGTTGCCCACTGCATGCTTTCTAGGCCATATTTTTCAACTGCCCAGCTCCAGTCCCACCATTTCACTTCGCCAGGAATGTAGCGGTGATGCCATTGGTGTGCGATATCCGCAGACGGCTCACTACTACGTCCCATCGTAAAGGTGTGGCGTACTGTAGGACGATTTTCAGGGTGCGAATGCCACGCGTTACCGCTCCAACGCAAGAAACCGTCAAAAGTCACGTCATAACTAATATCGGCGCCAAAGCGGTACGGATAAGAAATGCTCGACCGATAAAGCTCAACGCGAATAGGGATTTCGGAGTTCGCCGGAACAAATGGGCGCGCTTGTAACGTCACCTGCTCACTGCTCGAGCCACCATTGCTGTTAGCAAAGCTTTGATTCGCCTCAAATGAGATAGTGAGCTTGGTTTTACCTACCAATGGCCACTTAAATTCGTTTTCTGTTTGTACTTTTTGCGCAAATCCATAAGTATTGGTTTTCGACCAATTGGTGGCCTCATCGACTTTGAGGTCAACGACCACTTGTTGAGGCTCGTCGAGGTTATTTCGAGCGACGGCAGAAATCGTTTTGACTAGCTGTTTATCGGACTCAACCACATCACCATGCCAAAAATCGCTGTCATTTAAGGTGTAGGCAAAGTTATCCACTTTGATGGTGGTCTTATCACCACAGCGGTAGCCATCACACCCACCATCATTGTTGCCGCGGATCAGCCATTGATCGCCGGAACGCCAAACGTTCATGTCTTCACCGACGTAATCACTGTGGTTGCCCCCCACCCATGCGTAACCCAGGTAGTGCGCGAGATAACTCAATGGTTTAATAAAATCACTACGGTTGTTGACCAGAGCATATTGAACATCGAGCTCAGTTCCTTCTGGTACGCTTTGAGCAGCGTAATCCGGAATCTCGCCCTCATCATTGATGGGATAGCACCATGTATCTTTCGTTTGGCCGTAGTGTTTGATTTCACCGTTATAGCCGCTACCCATGATCGCCCAATCGCCTTCAAGTCCAGCGATTTGCCATTTTCCCATGCGGTCCATCAAGAAGTGGCGGTGGGTACTCGCCTCGTCTGCTGTTAATGGCCGATAGTTGGCTCGACATTGGTCATCGCCTAAGGTATCGAGCACAATTTGGTCAGGATAGACTCTCGCCTGAGCAACCCCCGCACTGACGAGCACTGCGATGGTGGAGAGAGTCAAGGTTGTTGTACGTGAGATTGTCGCCATTTGACGTCTTCCTTTTGTTACGTGTTATTAGAGTCTTGTCGGCCATTCCAAAGCTGACCCTTTTGACCTTTCCATAGCCAATAACAAAAACAAAATGAAAAACGATGATTTAAATTCCCTATATAGTTCATTACGTTAAGCTGAATTCATATTTATTCTCATAACGTAAAACGTGATATTTATTCAGGAACAAAACTCACCCCCAGAAAAGCAAAGAAAGCCAATTAGAGTCAATGCACTATTATTTAGGTATGGATTTCTATGGTAGGAAGTCGAAATAATAAGACGTTGCAAAATCTACTCAACAAGGCTTATAAAAATAAAGCAAATACTCTATTTTTACTCCCCAGCGAGAAATTGCTCAATTTCATGAGTGGCATGCTCAATATTGAAAGGAGAATATCGGATAAGCACACTGCGATTCGTCTTTCTTGAGACAAAATGAATCGTGGCATACTTGTGCTTTTTTTCTATGTAAACGAGACAATCACACTGACTGTGGGTTAAAAATTGCTCCATTGGAAAATCAAGGCGTGTTTCTTGCGGATAAAAAACGTAAAGGCTTCCGACACGTTTCTGTGTCAGCCCGCCTCGCTGAACCAAATCACTCCAGCGCCAGCCATTGATTTTTCCTACCACAAACACGCTGCTCGCCACACATGCCAATAACATCAACGCCATCATGGCACACTGGCGTATCGGTTTGCTCGATACTGCCTTATTGTCATCGCCCTGCCTCGAGTCGCTAGCAGAAATACCCGTTGCTACATTCGTCGTTAACGGTGCTACCTTAGTTTGCTCTACAGTTGCCTGTGACTCGCTGACAGTCTTGGTTTCTACCATACCCTCTACCATGCGATAGCCTTGCTTGGGTACGGTGACGACCAACGTCGGATCCGCGCTAATCGCCATAAGGCTTCGTCTCAGCGCACTGATTGATTTGGCTAACGATGTTTGACCAATGTATTCATTTCCCCACGCGTAACAGATCAAGGTTTGCTTACATACAGTCTTTGGGGCATGCAGCAACAAACATTCCAGCACTAAAGCTTCACGGAAGCCAAGTCGAGTCGATTTGTGGTCTTTGTGGAGTTTCCTAGCAACAGCGTCGAAGTAAATCATAGGCTTTTTCTTTTTGATTATAAAAAACTCAATAAATCATTGCGATAGTAAACATTTTAATTCGAAACAAGATCACATTTTACATAAAAGTGAGACTCACTCTATTAATATAAAAAATAATAACCGCAATAAAATTAGGCGATTAGACGTATAAAACCGATAATAAATCGCCATCAATGGTTTATTTTCTATACAAAACAGACAAATAAATCAGATACAAATTTTGGAACGATGTCAAATGATTGATTACTGAGCTATTTATTACTATGGAAGTTATTGCATAGTAAGCTATATAATACTGAGTGTTTACTCAAAACAGGTTGGCAACAATAATGAAATATATTTATAAGATAACGATGGCAATCGCCCTACTTATGATGTCTTCAATAAGCTTTGCTGCCATCGGGCAATACAACATTGTATTAGTGCATGGTTTTCAGCCCGCACAACTAAAAACGCGTCCTGATCATGATGAGGTGGTACGCGATGGCGGCGACTATTGGCAAAACTTCTGGTTACAGCATGCTGATGCTCGGATTGACTGGCCTGCTCATGAACGCATCGAAGGGAAAATAGCTTCCGATTATCTTTGGCCTGCGTTGAAAAACCTTTCCGAGCAAGAAACCTGTCTGTCCGGCTGCATTTTAGTCACTCACTCTACCGGCGACCTAGTAGCACGCTATCTGCTCGATAACCAAGAAAACTGGCTGAGCAACGCCGGGCTTGAGCCCCTCAATATTGTCGGCACCTTTGATTTTGCTGGCGCCGGTGGCGGTGTTGAGTTAGCCAACATCGCCGTTAACCTTGCCGAAGGTGGTGGCTGGCTAAACCATGCGATGAAAAAAGCCGTGTCACTTTGGATGGGACAAATGCCAACCAAAGACAACATTGGCGTACTGAATGACTTAAAAGTAGCTAATGCACGCCAATTGGCGATGTGGCCAGATAACCGTGTGCCGCGTATTCGCTTTGTGGGCAATGGTTCGGACTTTTTGGGTACTACGTCTCCCTTTATTCCGGGTAGTGATGATGGCGTGGTCGCCGCCCACTCAGCCTGTGGTGCCGCCGATGCCGATGAGTTTGACAGTTGCTCCACCACTATTGAGTTTGATGGTAAATTGGATTACGTCCATAAAGGCGTTAAACGCTTTATGCCGTTGCACTATCCGCTGTTGATGGGCGATAAGTATAGCCACCTCACCATCTTTAACCCTTGGCACAAGGGAAAAGTCACAGCAACTGATCCTGAGCTTGTGCTCGGTGATAATTCGCGGATTACCGTCGAAACCGTGGATAAAGATGGCTGGTTTGGTAAGAAATATCGCTTTGTCCGTGATTCCGACCGTGACACCTTGTCCGAGCTTGTTCATGCCCTTCCGCAATAATCTCGGTCATGCTGTGACCTGACCAACAAAGCTGCTCTTTTTTTCACAAAGAGCAGCTGGTCAGATTTATTCGCTTTTATCAGCTGTGTTAGTTTATTCACGAATCGTTAATTAGGGATTGCTATGACTAGACTGCTACTCGCAGTAACCTTGGTAGTATCTATTGGAGTTACTGCCTATCTATGGCTTGATGTTCCCGACGCTCCGCCTGCCACACTGACTGCTGAGCAGAACCATCAACTGCCGTCGCCTGACACTGCCGAATACGTACCACCGACGCAAGCATCTACCGCTATAAATACGCAATATCGTCCCGAAGAGCCCGATATCGTGCAGACTTCGATGACACCCACACTCAGCTATATAGCGGCCGATTATGCGGAGCAAATCCAGCACCCCTCCTACTCGATCCCCATTCCATCAAAGCAAAGCCCTTATCTACACTGGAATCGGTATGTTTCGACGCCGATGCCGATTCTCGATGGCTCGGTGAAAGCGGCATTGAAGCTTAACCAATACCGTTACTTTTACCCAGAAAACATCCAAGCCTCACTGGTCACCCCAGCCTCTTTTAATCACGCGACCTTATCGGTCATTGATGTCGAGTCTAATCAGGAACTGACCCGCCTCGATGTCACAGATACACAGTGGAGTATTGAGCCCGAAGCCGATTGGCCTATTGAGCTTCGCCTCAAAGCGGCACTCAGTTTTGATGGTGGCGACGATGTACTCACCGCGGACTTCCGCCTCTACCAACCTATTGCGGAAGTGAAAGGGGTGAAGCCAGTTTTCGGCCGTGGGCCGGATATGGTTATTCCACTCGTTTTGGATATCGATAAAGGCGGTATTTATCGAGTACGTGCCAATTTATTTACTGCTGACGATCAACCCGTTGCGGTGTTAACCACTAAGACACGCCTCAGTGAGGGAGAACAATCGCTGGAGCTGCGCGCATTTCGGGCTTCAATGAGCGGCTATGGTGATGAATGGCAACTGAAGGACGTGGTGATTGAACGTATGTCCGGCTATCCCGGTGAGCGAGCACAATTTGGCATCAGTCCTCAAGACCATTATTTCCTCGGCATTTTTGATACTGGGCAACTATCTGACGAGCCCTATCAAATGACTGAGCAAGAGCGGATGCAATTAGAGTTTTTACAGCATGCCGCTCAACGGTCTTAACGGCTCAGCTTGYCATCTGAGTGACTTGCTCTCGTGCGGTATGAATACATTGACGCACAACATGAGCGGTATTAGTTCGCTGCCACGCCAATACGACGTGACTCACTAAGGGCATGTCTTTAACCGCGACCACAGCGACATGGTCGCTCAGTTGCGTAGTCAATGATTCAGGCACTAAGGCAATTCCAAACCCCGCTGAAACCATCGCCGTTGCTGAATGCAATTGTGGCGCTAGCGAGGCATTCGATGGCGTCAATCCCGTCCCTTTTAGGGCATCCACCAAGGCATCATGCAATCCTGGGCCAATATCACGCGGAAACAGAATAATGGGATCATCGCCTAGTTGTGACAACGTCACGCTTTGTTGCTTGGCAAAAGCATGATTAGCAGGCACCACCAGCTTAAACGGATCAGGAAACAAGGGCGTGTGTGCCACGTGTTCACTGGCATAACATGGTAAGCGTAGAAAGGCGAGATCGACATCCTGTTGGCGCAAGGTTTCCACCAACGCTGGCATGGGTAACTCTATGGGTTGAAAATCAATGTCTGGATGGGCTTGCTGTAACCGCCGAACAAGTTCTAACACGGCTTGGCTCACCACCGTCGAGCTGGCAAATCCAAGCCGCAGTTGATTCCGCTCTCCTCGCGCCACTTGTTTGACCCGCTGTACCGCATGATCTAACTGCGCCAAGATTTTCACCGCATCATCATAAAGCACCTGACCGGCGGGTGTTAACGCCACCCCGCGAGATAAGCGTTCAAATAACGGCACCCCCACCTCTTGCTCTAGCTTTTTAATTTGCTGGCTCAGTGGTGGTTGCGCAATGCCCAACTTTTCGGCTGCGCGGGTGAAGTGTCGGCACTCTGCCACCGTCACAAAATACCGTAAATACCTTAGCTCCATGACCCTGCCTTTGAGAAATCAATGATATTCAGTATCTTACCACGTTTTTTATGTGCCATATCTTTTCGATATCAAAGCCAACCTTTTTTGTATTGGATGCTATCCACGTCAGCTCGCATCATATCTATAGGTTTCATACAACAAACCGTTTGGTTATCAGAACGGTTGTTAAACACGGTTAACGAGGACGCTTTATGAGCACCCAAACCTGCCACTGTGCCGAGCACATTGCGGCCGCCTACGTTGAGCATCACCAACACACTGGAGAAGGCGAAATCTATCAAACCTCCCTGATGAGTGCCTTGATTGATGGCGTCTACGAAGGCGACACCACCATGGCCGATCTCCTCAAACATGGCGACTTCGGCCTCGGCACATTTAACCAACTAGACGGTGAACTCATCGCCTTTGATAAAACCATATTTCAGCTGCGCGGTGATGGCTCGGCGCGTCATGCCGACCCGGACCAAAAGACCCCCTTTGCGGTCATGACCTTCTTCAAGCCAGAGATCAACCAATCTTTTGATCACCCCATGTCGCGCCAAGAGCTGCATGATGTCATCGATAGCTTGGTGCCAAGCGACAATATTTTTTGTGCGGTTCGTATCGATGGTGCCTTTGAGCATGTACGCACTCGCACTGTGCCCAAACAAACCCCACCGTACAAACCCATGCTTGAGGCCATCGCTGCACAACCTGAGTTTCGCTTTGACCATGTCAATGGCGTGATTGCTGGTTTTCGCAGCCCACAATATACCCAAGGGATCAATGTCGCTGGCTATCACGAGCACTTTATCACTGACACACGCCAAGGCGGTGGCCATGTCCAAGACTACGAATTGGCTTGTGGCACCTTGCAAATTGGACGGGTCTCTAAACTGGTGATTGATCTTCCGACCAATGCCAGCTTCCTCGGCGCGAACTTAACGCCGGACAACATACACGCCGCTATCGAACAAGCAGAAAAATAATATCACCTCCCATCGGGAGGCAACCTCACGAGGAGCCCAACATGACTAAAAAAACACAGTGGGACAATGGCGCACAACTGATCGCAAATCACCTAGAACGCCAAGGCGTGGAATACATTTTTGGTATTCCTGGCGCCAAAATTGACCGTCTCTTTGACGCGGTTGAAGACACCAACATTAAGATGATCCCCGTTCGTCACGAGGCGAATGGTGCGTTTATGGCAGGCGTCGTCGGCCGTCTAACCGGCAAGGCGGGTGTGACCATGGTGACCTCTGGCCCTGGCTGTGCCAACTTGGTTACCGGCCTTGCAACCGCAACCTCTGAAGGCGATCCCTTGGTCGCATTAGGGGGTGCAGTGAAACGGGCCGATCAACAAAAACAAACCCACCAAAGCCTTGATACCGTGAGCGTATTCCGCTCCGTCACCAAATACAGCGCCGAGGTTCAAGCCAGCACTGCTGCGTCTGAGATCCTTGCCAATGCCTTCCGCTCAGCAGAAAGCGGCCGCCCCGGCGCTGCCTTTGTCAGTCTGCCTATGGACATTCTCAACGAACCTGTGGAAAGCGATATTCTCGCGCCAACCTTCCCCGCCCAGCCCGGCATGGCAGATACGCGAGCCATCAGCGAGGCAGCCAGTAAAATCAAAGCGGCGAAAAACCCGGTTTTCCTCCTAGGCTTACAAGCCAGTCGCCCCGAGAATGCCGCCGCTATTCGTACTCTGCTTAATCGTACCCAATTACCCGTTCTCGGCACCTATCAGGCGGCAGGTACCGTTGATATTAGCTACTACCAGCGCTTTGCGGGTCGCGTGGGTTTGTTCAACAACCAACCCGGTGATCTATTGCTTGCAGATGCAGATCTTATCATCACCATTGGCTTTAGCCCGATTGAATACGACCCTGAACTTTGGAATACCCATCACACAGACATCGTTCATATTGATGTCGAGTCTGCGGAAATCGAGCACTACTATCGCCCCAGCGTTGAGCTCGTGGGTCAAATTGAGCCTACCCTGAAAGCACTCACCGAGCAGCTCGATCACCACTGGCTGATGCCGTCTACCACCGTCGATGTGCTCGAAGAAGTCGCCCACCAACGTCAAGCGATTCGGGCTTATAGCCAGTCACACCAAGAGTTTGCTTTGCATCCGTTACACCTAATCAAAGTGATGCAGGATGTGATCACCCCAGACACAACCTTGTGCTTGGACATGGGCAGTTTCCACATTTGGATTGCCCGTTACCTCAACTGCTTCCGTTCCCGTCAATTGTTGGTCTCGAACGGTCAACAAACCATGGGCGTTGCGCTTCCTTGGGGGATCGGTGCTAGCTTGCTCAACCCCGATCGCAAAGTGGTGTCCGTTTCCGGAGACGGTGGGTTTATGCAATCGAGCATGGAGCTTGAGACTGCTGTGCGCCTCAAATGCAACTTGCTACACATTATTTGGGTAGACAACGCCTACAACATGGTTGAGATGCAAGASGTCAAAAAATATCAGCGCTTTTCCGGTGTGAAATTCGGCCCGATTGACTTTAAGGCCTACGCCGAAGCGTTTGGCGCTAAAGGCTTTGCGGTCACCCGCCAAGAAGAGCTCGCCAGCCAATTGAAACAAGCCATGGATACCGAAGGGCCCGCAGTGATCGCAATTCCTGTTGATTACAGTGACAACTACAAGCTGATGGCCCCTCGTGAGGCCGGCAGTATGGATCCGGTATTCGCCTAATAGATAAGCTAAATAATGGAGATAACTATGAAAGGTATTAATCAAAAAGTGGCATTGATAACCGGTGCTGCAAACGGCATTGGCGCAGCCATTGCCGACCGCCTCTATCAAGAAGGCGCTAAAGTGGCCATTGCAGACTGGAACCAAGCAGCATTAAATGACACAGCCGCAAAATACGATAGTGATCGCGTCTTGAAGCTCTCTGTCGATGTGTCAGATCCAAAAGCGGTAGAGGCGATGATTCAAGAAGTTGTGTCTCACTTTGGACAGCTAGATATGCTGATCAATAACGCTGGGGTCCACACACCCGGCTCTGTAATTGACGGCACATTGGCTGATTGGGAAAAAATTTCAGGCGTGGATATTGATGGTGTGGTCTTCTGTGCAAAATATGCCATGCCGGAGTTAATTAAAACTAAAGGCTCGATGGTAAACACGGCATCAGTATCAGGCCTAGGCGGTGATTGGGGCGCGGCTTTTTACTGTGCCGCCAAAGGCGCGGTTGTGAACTTGACACGTGCCATGGCACTTGATCACGGCCTTCAAGGCGTACGTATTAATGCCGTTTGTCCGAGCTTAGTTAAAACCAATATGACCAATGGATGGCCTGAATCGGTTCGAGAAAAATTTAATGAACGTATCGCGCTTGGCCGTCCTGCAGAGCCTGAAGAAGTGGCTTCTGCGGTAGCATTTCTTGTCAGTGACGACGCATCATTTATCTCCGGTGTTAACCTCCCCGTTGATGGAGGCGCCACCGCCTCGGATGGTCAACCTAAAATCGTCTAACTCCTTCCATCCTATTTGTGTAGAACAAGGCAGCATCAAGATTGCTGCCTGTTTAAACCTCACCACATAAGCTCAGCCACAATAATATTCGAGTCACTTCAAATATTTAGTACATAGGGCTCATTGCTTAAACCAACACATCTCTTAACATGAAGAAACTATCACAACGATAATGGAGTTCACTATGGCAACGACCCCTCGCACGGTAACCTCTCCGAAAAAATTCATCATCGGAACCGGTCTACTGGCCCAATTGCCAGAGAGCATTCAAGACTTTGGTTCTAACGCGTACATTATTTGCGATGAGTTCTTTCTCGATCAGGTGAATCAAACATCGCTTCCAGCCATTGAGCGCGCAGAAGGCTTAGCCGCTCATGTCGAGAAATTTCAATACGAATGTACCCAGCAAGAAATCGATCGTAACCTTGGCATCGCCGAACAACAAAAAGCCAATGTCATTGTCGGTATTGGTGGAGGGAAAACCCTAGATTGCGCCAAAGCTGTCGCGTACGAGCGAAAAGTGCCGGTTATTTTATATCCGACCATTGCTTCAACCGATGCCCCCTGCACCGCCTTGTCAGTGATCTACAAACCTGACGGTGAGTTTGATCGCTACTTATTCTTGCCACAAAACCCAGATGCAGTGATTGCCGATACCGGCATTATTGCCAACGCGCCAGCACGCTTCTTTGCGGCAGGCGTAGGTGATGCGTTGGCTACCTATTTTGAAGCACGCGCCTGTTATCGTGCCGACGGCGTTAACTTGGTCCAAAAGCGCCCTTCACGCACGGGCCTTGGCCTCGCTCAGCTTTGCTATGAGTTACTCAGTGAAAACATTGATGCCGCCATGGATGCATTAGCCAGTAAAGTCAGCACACCAGCACTAGAACAGATGATCGAAGCAACAATTTATCTCAGTGGTGTGGGCGCAGAAGCTGGCGGTCTTGCCGCCGCGCACGCGGTGAATAATGGAATGACCGCGGTGGCCGATTTGCATCATGCCCAACATGGTGAAAAAGTTGTCTTTGGCTTGCTAACCCAATTGGTACTGGAAAACGCCCCTAAAGAAGAAATTGATAATGTGGTCCGAATTATCAAAACAGCGGGTTTGCCACTCACGCTCGAACAAATGGGACTAAAAACCTTTATTGAAGAAGAGTGGCGTCAAGTTGCGCGCATCGCATGTGCAGACGGTGACACTATGGGCAATATGCCAATGACGGTCAGCGAAGACGATGTCTATCACGCCATGTTAGCCGCGAATAATATGGCAAAGCGGTATTCCGCGGCCTAAACACATCAACCAACTGATTCACCAAGCGCCCGTTTTGCCGGGCGCTTTTTTAGTGGCGCACTGTCAATCCACGCGCTGCGAGCGCGCGAGCTGTTCAGCCAGATGAAAATCAACCACAAACAACGGAGGACGTTCTGGGTAGATTTGCAAAATCAGCGCTTTCAGCTCAGTCAGCGACATTCCTTCTTGTTCAGCATGGCGGGCATTAATGTCCTCGAAAGCAAGCGGAGCAACGCTGTCGATCACAATGTCACACACATAATGATCGGTTTCTAGCTGATGCACCGCGACGCGCGAACCAGGTTGATAGTGACTTTCGGATTCATCGCGAATGGTGATGGTTTTAACACCGGCGGCCACCATGGGCGTTAAGGTGGAGAAAAAGGTGATTTTGGTCGGGGCAGTCATGTTGTTTTCTTCCAAAACTGTGTTGGCCTATAGTGCGATACGATTAAAAAAGCCCGCGAGCACTTGCACGCGGGCTTTCCATACCTTGTGACGTTACGCCATCATCGGCACCAATACAAGCGTGCCAATAATCACGGTAATTAACCCGCAGATAACTGGCACCGAGGTGCGTTTAACCACTTCAAACGGGCTGAGTTTTGCCATCCCAGATGTCGCTACGATCACTCCCGACACGGGCGAAACCGTGCGGCCTAAGTTAGATGCTTGCAACATGGGGATAATCAAAAAGGCTGGGTTAAGCCCCATCTTCGCAGCTAACGAGGGGGCAAGCTCGACAAACGCATAGAAAGGCGCATTGCCTGACCCGGTCGCAATCGCTGCCGCGACAGTGAGCAGGGTTAGCAACAACATCAGCGCGATACCGCCTGCGCCCGCACTTTCCGCTAGGCCCAATAAGTTGTCTATCGCACCAATCGACATCAAGCCTTGAGCAAATACACCGGCAGCCACCAACAGCATCACGACGCCTTTAAAGGCATCCGCCATGCCTTCATAGCAAGCATCGAGATCTTCTAGCGTTCTTCTACCATCAAATTTCTTGGTCGCAAAGTCCACCAATGCCCCTAAAAAGATCGACAAAACCACGATGGTATAAATATCAAGATACAGCCCCTCGATGGTTTTCCCATTGAATAGGAACACCCCGATAATGGGTAAAAACGGCAACACTGCGTAATAAGCAGGCGCGTGGGTTTCTATTTCAGAGACATCCACACGCTCCATCGGCGTGTTTTCTTTGTTATCCAGATATTTATTCCAAAAGTAAGCCGCGGCGGCCATCACGATGATCGCACAAATAGAGACCGGCAATACGGTTTCAACCGCGAACACATGGAGAGGCAACCCGGATTTTTCCGCCGCAATCACCACATCGCCCGACGTGGGTGACAAAATAATGGCAGCAGGTGACGCACACACTGCGGTGGCAGCAGGACGAGAAATGCCCATCGCGGTCATCATCGGGAACAAGGTTGCCATCAGAAGGACACCTAACCCAGTTGCAGAGCTGACAGCCAGCGACATTAAACATGCCACGATATAAGCCGCTACGAGCAGCACATAGGGTGACTTGATCACCGATAGCGGCTTAGAAAACTGTTTCACCACGACGTTGTTGGCACCAATGTGCGACATATAGGCCGCAAAGCCGCACAACAACATAATTTGCATCCCGAGGCCACCACCTCGGTATTGCAACATGTATTTCACGTATTCCAGCGAGTCGGTAAACAGATTCCCCGTTGACGTCAATTTAGCCGGCAGCACACTGTGCCCGATTAACCCGGTGATAATCAGTAATAAAATCCCTGCGGTTAGCAAGGTGCTTGCAGCACGATAACCTTTGACAATGAAGTAGCCCACAGCCACTGTTACAACGAGCCCAATGAGCAGTTCTAGCATAATTCACTCCGCCAGATGATAAAGATAAAAGAATGGGATGGAATTTACTCAGCTCACTGTACTAAACCCCTGCCTGTAGCACGACAACAACCAACCCTGAGCTTGATTTAAGACAAATAAAAAGCCGCCTCTCAATAAAAGGCGGCTTGGCGATCACAGTTTGTCTTGATTAGGTTATCGGCTAGTGGTGGAGATCAAAGCGATCAGCGTTCATCACTTTCACCCACGCCGCCACGAAATCGTGTACGAACTTGGCTTGGTTGTCATCTTGCGCGTAAAACTCAGCATAAGCGCGTAAAATAGAGTTTGAACCGAACACTAAATCAACGCGACTTGCCGTCCACTTCACCGCACCAGAGTCGCGCGCAATGATTTCATAGCGGTTGCGGCCGACGGGTTTCCATTGATACGCCATGTCTGTCAGATTGACAAAAAAGTCATGACTTAGCTGCCCCACTCGGTCAGTCAGCACACCTTCCGACGCACCGCCATAATTGGTCCCCAGTACGCGCATTCCTCCCAGTAGTACCGTCATTTCAGGGGCCGTGAGTCCCATCAATTGGGCACGGTCGAGCAGTAACTCTTCAGGCTGAACGGTGTAGTCTTTTTTCAGCCAGTTACGGAACCCATCTGCAACCGGTTCTAACACCTCAAACGACGCTACATCGGTTTGTTCAAGCGTGGCATCACCACGACCGGGCGCAAAGGGAACGTCGACGGGGAAGCCAGCAGCC
>NZ_MUFN01000013.1:53960-89300 GCF_001996205.1 Salinivibrio sp. IB574
GCAATATTGCTCAGCACGTTGACTACCTTCGACAAACGCTCCGGCTCGTTCCCCTGCAAATCTTTTTGCGGCGCAAGGCGGATCCGCGCGCCGTTCGCCCCACCCCGTTTATCGGATTGCCGATAAGTTCGCGCACTATCCCATGCAGTCGTCACTTTCTCTGCCAGTGTCAGATCACTGTTGGCAATATCCGCTTTTACCGCCGCGACGTCATAGTCGGTGCGTCCTGCCGGTACAGGATCTTGCCAAATCAAGTCTTCACTTGGCACATCTGGGCCGATGTAGCGCGATTTAGGCCCCATGTCGCGGTGCGTAAGTTTGAACCAGGCTTTAGCAAAGGCATCCGCTAACTGCTCGGGATGTTGATAAAAACGCTCCGCAATGCTGCGATAGGTTGGATCCATCTTGAGTGCCATGTCGGCATCCGTCATGATGGGATTACGACGAATGGAAGGGTCTTCCACATCGACAGGTTTATCTTCTTCTTTGATGTCGATGGGCTCCCACTGCCACGCACCTGCTGGGCTTTTCTTCAATTCCCACTCGTAGTTAAACAACAGATAAAAGTAGCCGTTATCCCATTGTGTGGGATGGGTGGTCCACGCCCCTTCAATGCCACTGGTGACCGTATCGCGACCAATGCCACGCGCTTGATGGTTGTTCCACCCTAAGCCTTGCTCTTCAATCGCTGCACCTTCCGGCTCGGGGCCGAGCTGTTCCGCATCGCCATTGCCGTGACACTTACCGACTGTATGGCCACCTGCGGTGAGTGCGACCGTTTCTTCATCGTTCATCGCCATGCGCTCGAAGGTGACACGCATATCTTGCGCGGTTTTAAGCGGATCCGGATGGCCATCTACCCCTTCTGGGTTGACATAAATCAGCCCCATCATCACCGCTGCCAATGGGTTTTCCAGATCGCGTTCACCAGAGTAGCGGCTGTTTTCAGCATCACTTGGCGCCAGCCATTCTTTCTCTGCGCCCCAGTAGGTATCTTTCTCAGGGTGCCAAATATCCTCGCGGCCAAATGCAAATCCATAGGGTTTTAAGCCCATCGACTCATACGCCATCGTCCCCGCCAGCAAGATCAAATCTGCCCAGCTAATTTTGTTGCCATATTTTTTCTTAATCGGCCACAACAGGCGGCGGGCCTTATCGAGGTTGGCGTTATCCGGCCATGAGTTTAAAGGCGCAAAACGCTGATTACCGGTGGCACCGCCACCGCGACCGTCAGCAATGCGATAGCTCCCCGCGGAGTGCCATGCCATGCGGATCATCAAGCCGCCATAATGACCCCAATCGGCGGGCCACCAAGACTGACTCTCGGTCAGTAACGCTTTCACATCCTTTTTTAATGCATCGATATCGAGCGTTTTAAGCGCGGCGTGATAATCGAAGTTATCATCAAAGGGGGAGGTTTTACTGTCATGTTGATGAAGAATGTCGAGGTTTAGCGCGTTTGGCCACCAGGTTTTGTGTGCCATCGCTTCCGAGGTTTTGCTGCCGTGCATGACAGGGCACTGGCCACCTGACGTTGAGCGTTGTTGAGACATTGCTTTCTCCTTGCTCTTATTGTTCGACAAGCTTTCTTCACAGCGAATCAGCTTGCGCATTGCGTTAATAGGCAATCAGGCGAAGTGCATGATTGTCCCGACTAATACAACGTTAATAGGCATGAGACATCTGCGCTAATCTGTTTTGCCAATTACTGTGATTGCTGACACCACGGTTACCAGTCAGCATACGCTTAATGCCACACTGCTAATGCATTGATAAATAGACACGCCACTTCCTAACGCCTTGTGTTGTCATTAAAACACAACGGCAGCATGACTTCGTCAAATCAACGTCAAGAAAAAGGCATTATATTTCAGTCTATAACGATAGACTCCTATCCCCTATAGAAGATTATCTTCGTCACCTGATGGAAAATAAAACAAAGCAGACTAGCCTAATTTTGCAGGCAGGATTTTGTTGTTGCCCTAAGCGATTGAAGCTCATTCAATCACGATCCACATTGTCGCAATTAGGAACACAATTATGAACGCTTCAGATGCACAAAACCTGACATCCCAATTTGATACTTGGCTGAATAACCACCAACATTTGGTTTCTAACCAACAGCAACTGCAGCACAGCGCGCTCTTTGCGGTGCCACGCGATGGCGACAGCACAGTATCAGGTCAAAACACCATCGGTGCCGGTAAAAATGCGCAAACAGAATCGGCGCAAGGTAAGAAATTGGATGATGCTATTAGCGCTGGCAATCACAGTGAAATTGTTCGCTTGCTCACCGAGTCTACCGGTAACGCGGTGTCGAGCATTTTAGGCTTAGCTCAAAGCCGCACCGGCTGGAATCCGCTAGACCCAGATAATGACAAGAATGCCGAAGGGTTTCAGGAGTTTGTGAGCTCCATTCTTAAAGTGCCCTTTTTTAATGTCACCCAATCAGAGCGCACCACGGTGCATTACGAAGAAGAGAACTACAACTCTCTGATTGATAAAGTCGTTGGCCTCTATGATGGGATCACCGAGCAAGATGTTCCGCTGATTAAAAACAGTATTGTGAACCTTGCCAAGGCGTGTACTAGCCGAGTGAATACCCAAAACACCAAAACCTTGTTTGTCCAAAACACCATGAACGCGACTGGGACGGACATTGTCGTCGGTATTCAGCAAACCTTTATGATGATGGAGCGCAGTCACAGCTCAGGTAAAGGTGCGCCTAAAGATCAGTACAAAACTGAGATCACTGTGAATGTGATGGAACTGACCTTTAAAGGTGGACTGTGGAATGAAAGTGCCGCGGAGAAGCTCGCCGATAAATTTGTGAAAAGCTGGGATGACTGGCTGGATGGCACCACAACACCCGCTTCACCGAGCGCGGACCAAATTCAGTTCTGCTTTGGTCCGGCACATCGCGCACGTCAAAAACAAGAAGCGGACGCGATCAAGTAATCATCCTCTGCTCCCTTTATTCAACGATGGAGTATTGGTCCACTAACAAGCAGTGACGTAGCGGTACAATAAAAAAGCCGCTATGTTACTGTTCAAGCATGCCACGTCGAGCTAAACGTGTTAATCGCCTTTTGTGGAGGCGTTATCAAAGCTTCCTCGGTAGACGTTTGCACTGTATACGTACCACTTTTCTTCAATTTGATGGCAAATATACAAAGCGCGAAATTCTATATCTTGGCTTACCGTTCTAATACGCCAACCAATAGTGACAGCGACCTGATCAGTATCCAACGACTGCTGGTTTAGTATGTTGAATTTGGCTTCTAGGTATCCGAAGCTAGCCATATCTTCACAATTTTTTGTCAGTTTTTTAGTCAGTGAAAGATTGTCACAAAAAACATTTACCCCATCTGAATCTGATATTGCACAAGGAAGCCGATATAGATCGGCGATTGCACATGGATTGAGTGCATCCCATGCAGCATTATATTTTTTAAAAAGTTCTTCCATGTTTTTTACTCTGTCGCACAAAAAACGTCAATTAGATAGACACACGGCAAGGCTAAGTTATTTAATACGCCCACTCACGGTTTTGTAGTACCACACGATAACCGTCCAGATCTTCAAAGGTACGCCCGTCTTTATCCCAGTAGCTATTGTAACTCGGCACAGGTTTAAACCCAGCGGCTTCAATTTGTTGACACGCAGTCTGCCATGCAGCGTGATCTGGCAAGTAAAAGACCAACAGGTTTTCCTGTGACGGTGCTGGACCGACATGGGTGCCGCGATGATGGGTAAATTCAAGGTGATAGTTATGATGTGGGTGACCAATTATGGCGCCATCAAAATCATTATGGCCCGAAAACGTCGCCAATAGCTCAAACCCCAGCCCATCACAATACATATTAGTAATGTCGGCTAAATTGTCAGTGGGTCGTGCCACCCGCATCACGGTGTCTTTATCAATCATTGTGCTGGCTCCTCCGGCTCGCAATTCAATGTTTGCATCATGGTGATAGAGTCGGGGGTAAACCCCAGCGCATGGTAAAACGCCTGCGCATCCTGATTAAACGTCATCACTTCTAGTTTAATCACAGTGGCATGATTGTCTTTCGCCCATTGGGTACACGCAGCCATTAACGCTTTGCCCGCGCCGGTTCCACGCGCATCACGGTCAACCACAATGGTATTCACATGACACATGGGATCATCGACCAGATGAGGAATGTGTACAAACGATTCCAGCCTTGCCGACAAAAAGCCAATCACTTTGTTTTGATGCTCTGCCACCCAAAAGTACTTATCCTCTTCTTGCAGCGCTTGCTGCAAAAACGCCCGACCGCTTGGGCCAGGCGTTGCAAACAGATGCGGCGCATGTTGATGGTGCATGTCACCAATTTGTACATTCAGGGCGAAGATGGCATCCAAGTCCTCAACCGAGGCACGTCTCACTTGCATCCTTGTGTCCTTTAAATCCTTTTGTGTATTAGGCGATAAAAATCTGCCCTAATACATAACCGAGCGCACAAGCGCTCACCACGCCAATTAAGCCGACCGCCATAAATGAATGGTTGAAATACCATTTACCAATTTTGGTGGTGCCGGATGCATCGAAGTTCACTGTCGCAATATCAGAAGGATAGTTGGGAATAAAGAAGTACCCATACACGGCCGGCATAATACCGATAAGCAGCGCAGGATCGAGCCCTAACCCAAGACCCACCGGCAACATCATCCGTGCGGTCGCGGCTTGCGAGTTAACAACCACTGACACAATAAACAAGGCAAGTGCAAAAGACCACGGATATTGAGTGACCATCTCCACAATTCCCGACTTAAATTGCGGCATCGCGTATTGGAAGTAAGTGTCTGACATCCAAGCAATCCCGAAGATAGCAATGGCCGCCACCATCCCAGATTTAAACACCACGCCATTCGGCACATTACGCGGATCCGTTTTAGTCGCCAGTAATATGATCCCGCCAAAGCAGAGCATCATCATTTGAATAACCACCGACATGCTGATGGCTTTACTCGCCCCTGCTACTGTGCGAATTTCTGGCCACATCGCGATAATCACAATGGTAACGATGGCACTGATGAACAGTAACACCGCATTGCGCGCGGAACGGGGTAATACCTCATCTAACGAGGTCGCGGTGGTATTTTCGATACGCTCGCGCCATTCGGGGTCTTGTAAACGCGCTTGGTAATCCGGATCGTCATCCAGCTCTTTGCCGCGGCGCAAGCTATACAGAGACATCAGCAAGGTACCGAACAAGGTAGCGGGGACAGTTACCAACAGAATCGAGACTAACGTAATATCATGTTGAATATCGGCAAGCTGTGCAAGGTAATACACCACCGCAGCAGAAATCGGCGAGGCCGTAATCGCGATTTGAGAGGCAACCGACGCCGCCGCCATTGGGCGCTCCGGACG
Organism: Salinivibrio sp. IB574; assembly: GCF_001996205.1. NCBI lineage: Bacteria > Pseudomonadati > Pseudomonadota > Gammaproteobacteria > Vibrionales > Vibrionaceae > Salinivibrio > Salinivibrio sp. IB574. The sequence continues at coordinate 59,359 of NZ_MUFN01000013.1, forward strand.
AATACCATTTTTCAGCGCGACATCACCGATAATCGGCATAATGGAATACACCGCGTGACCAGTACCAAGCATAAAGGTCATGGCATAGGTGACAAACGGTGCTATCAAGGTGACGCGTTTTGGATTTTTACGCAATAATCGCTCCGCCACTTGCAGCATATACTTAAGGCCGCCAGCCGCTTCCAAGATAGAGGCGCAGGTGACGACCGCAAGAATAATCAGCATCACGGTCACGGGCGGTGACGTTGGCGGCATCTGGAAGATAAACACTTCGATGACCAAGCCAATCCCTGAGACCACGCCCAGCCCAATGCCCCCGTATCGGGAGCCGATGTACAGCATTAGCAGTAAGAACAAGAACTCTAAATACAACATACCCTCACCTCTCTACCCGACTACGCAGGCTGTTTTTGTTATGCGTTTAGCCTAGAACTTGTGTCATGCCTGCCAAGTGGTGCCAATAGCCGTTGCAATCGTGGTTAAGCGGTTGYGGGTTATTGCCTGCTTGGTTAGCACGGAATTTGTCTACCCAGTACAAGGTGTCAAGCGACAGTGGACTTAACCGCACCACATCCACCAGCCCTTGCATTGACGGTAAATCGTTAATGAGATTTGTGCACTGCCCAGACTGGGTTTGAATGCCGTTCAGCACAAATACCGCTTGACCCTCTTGTGACTCGGTTAACCGTCCATTGGGGTAGTTGAGGCAGCACAGCTCGCAGTCATCTTTGGCACGGTTTTCTGAGCGCGCGGTAAAACAGCGTGCCGAATAAGCCAGTGGTAAGTAACCATAGCCAGTGACCTCCACCTCAAACTGATCGCGAATACCCAGTGCATCGCAGCCGTTCAACATATTCACCAACCAATCGCGCGAAAGCTCCACCGGCATCACCCAGCGTGTCATACCCAGGTCGACAAATTGCTTTAATGTTTGTGGGTTATAGCAGTTGATAGCGGCCCCCACCACAAAGGGCTGCCGACGCTCACTTAAAAACTGCACCGCACTCACGTCATTCGCTTCAATGCGAATATCATCATTATCACAGTAGCGTTTTAGCATGCTCAGCTCTGAGGGCGCTTCAATCAGCGCCATGGTCGAGAGCACCACTTGTTTACCAGACTCAGCCAGCTCACGCGCGAGCCCGATCCAGTCTTTGGTTTTCAGCTCTCGCCGCTTGGCACAGACGGTTTCACCGAGATAAATTACATCGGCTTGGCTGTCAGCCACTGCTTGATAAAAGGCTTCAACCTCAGCCTTAGGCCAGTAATACAGGATCGGCCCGAGAGAAAATTGCATCATAATTCCTTATTGCCACTTGCGATGGTAAGCACCCAAACTGGTTTGCACCCCTTCAGAAAGACTATCGAGCGAGTGCGCCCAATCCGGTGCAATATCAAACGCATCAGGGTTTGCGACACAGCGATCAATCGCTTGACGCCATACCCGTGCAACTTGCTCCACATACGCAGGGCTGCGCTGACGACCTTCGATTTTGACCGATTTGATCCCGGCGCGATAAAGCTCAGGCAGGACACTTAAAGTGTTCAAACTGGTGGGCTCTTCCAGTGCGTGATAGCGGTTGCCATCGACACAGAAACGACCTTTGCATAGGGTGGGATATCCCGCTTTTTCATCGGCTTGGTACCGATCAATCAAGACGCCGTTTAAGCGCGACTCCAACCCATGCTCAGTATCTTGCCAGCGCACGAATGCTGCCGGTGAGCAAGCGCCCACGGTATTGGGCGATTGGCCGGTAAGATAAGACGATAAATAACAGCGCCCTTCAGCCATAATGCACAGGCTGCCGAAGGCAAATACCTCTAAATCGACATCGGTATCGCGTGCCAGTTGTTTAACCTGATGAATAGACAGCACCCGCGGCAATACCACTCGCTTAACGCCATATTGCTGCTGATAGAAACGGATCGCCCCAGCGTTGGTGGCGGATGCTTGAACAGAAAGGTGTATATCCAAATCGGGATAGGTGTTGGCAGCATAGTCTAAACAGGCCATGTCAGCGAGGATCAGCGCATCTGCGCCATTTCCGGCGGCGCTATCAATCGCATATTGCCAACGGCGCCAACCATCAGGATGGGCAAAGGTATTAATGGCAACGTGCAAGTATTTGCCGTGGTCATGTACATACTGACTGGCACGCTGCAATTTGCTGTCGGTAAAGTTCAGCCCCGCAAAATGGCGCGCATTGGTATCGTCTTTTAAGCCGACATACACTGCATCGGCGCCATGTTCGATCGCTTTTTTAACCGCCGGAATATTGCCCGCCGGACAAAGGAGCTCCATAACATTGCATTCCATTTTATGATTGTCCAGCTAAGATAAGGGCGTTGCCAATGTGGGGGGTTGATGTGCATCAAGCTCACTTATCCATGATGATAAAAATCGCGATAAATGACGCTGTTGGCACAAAAACTCCTCTCATTTTTGACTCGGATCCAATGACGAGGCATTCAATCTCGCTACTCTAGTGGCAATCAACCATTGGCACCAAAGGAAAGCCAAATGCTCGTTAACCCAATCACCCAACAACCCCTTGCCCTGCCACTGCCTCAGCCCAACCTGATTACACCAGGGCTAAAAGCCATCACTCAGTTACCACATGGGCTGCAAGCTCAGATGCTGACCAAAGTCATGAATACCGCTTTTGCGGTGCCTCTGGCAGAGGACGAGTTCGACTTTCTTGCTGGCCGTACCATTCGCATTGGATTGCGCGATCTCAACGCGAATTGGTTCGTGTCGCTGAACGAAGACAACCAATTATTGGTCCGCTTGTCTGGGGAAGAAGACGCCAGTATCGAGGGAGATTGGTTAGCGTTTTTAAAAATGGCGACCCACTATTGCGATCCGGATACGCTGTTTTTCCAGCGCCAACTCAGTATCAGTGGTGATACCGAACTTGGGCTGCATGTGAAAAACCTGCTTGATAGCCTCGAAATCGACACCCTGCCCAAGCCGCTGGCACGCTCACTGACGTTAAGCCATCACTACCTCACTAAACTCGCGTTGTAGTGCACGAGCGGCTGGGGTTGCAGACGCCCAGTCGCCTATTATATGATTCTGTTTCCTTTCTTTAGCGGAGTCTGTGCCAATGAACAACTAACACTCATTACACCGTTTTTATATTCGGTATCTTGGGGTTAGTCGGTATTCATGGTCACTGGGCTTACGTTTTCTCTATTGCCAAACTGTCTCTACGCAGGTTTTCTGTGTAGCACATACCGCCGCCCCTTTGTGTTGCTTTACATAAAGGAGGCCTTATGCCTTACCTTATTACACATGATCTCAGCGTGACGCTGCCCGATGGGCGAGTATTGTTTGAACCTGTCTCTATCACCTTTGAGCACGGCCCCATTGGCCTTGTGGGAGATAATGGCACCGGAAAATCACTCCTCCTCGCGCTGTTGGCAGGTCATACGTTGCCATCCACGCAAGAAATTCATTATTCAGGCCATGTACAACGCGATGGCGATATTGCTTACCTATCACAGCATATTACCGCCCCAAAGACACAAACATTGGCTGAAGTACTTGGCATCAGCGAACAGCTTCATGCGTTGTCGGCCATTGAGGCTGGAAGCGTCGACCCAACACATTATGAGCAAGTAAATGATGACTGGGATATCGCCGAACGCTATCAGGCAACACTGACCCAGTTAGGTATTGATGCCGCTTTGTCAGCGCCTTTGCATGTGCTTAGCGGTGGCCAATTGACGCTGCTGAGTTTATATCGCGTTTTTCACTCTCAAGCGCATATCGTATTGCTCGATGAACCAAGTAATCATCTTGACCGAACCGCACGACATAAGCTCGTAAGCTGGATCGAAAACTATCCTGGCTTAGTGATCACGGTGAGTCACGACCAACAGTTACTTCGCCATATGCGAGCTATCTATGCATTAACACCACAAGGTATCGCAAAATACACGGGCAACTATGACGACTTCATTCGCACGCAACGGCAAGAACAGGAAGCACTCATCGCGAAACGAACGCACCTGAATAAACAGCACAAACAGGTATTACGTCAACAGCAGCAAAGCGCTGAAAAGGCACAGAAGCGCGAATCAAAAGGTAAACAATTACGTAAAAAATCCAGTCAGGCAAAGTCGATTCTGRATGGACAAAAAGAAAGTGCGCAAGACGCTAAGTCTCGAGCGAAAACACAATTTTCTCAGCAACTTAAGCGTTACCAAAAGCAACTCGACGCGTTGGATACGCAGCTTCCGGAAAACAACCCAACGCTGTATATGCATCACTCAGAGCCAATAAAACGGCGACGGCTTATAAAAGCCACTCAGTGTCAGTTGCCATTCGGATACACTGAACCGCTTGATTGGTCTGTCTACGCGGGGGAGCATTGGCTACTAACAGGGAGAAACGGTGCAGGAAAATCTACGTTACTGCGGACGTTAATGGGACATCACGCGCCTGTTAGCGGCTCAATTGACGTTGTCGGTGACTGTGTGTATCTAGATCAACACTTCTCACTACTGGATCCCAAACAAACACTGCTATCTTGTTTGCGCCATCATAGCGACTTGTCAGAGTCGGATGCTCGAACCTGCCTTGCTAGCTTAGGGTTACGTGGCGATCGCGTTTATCAAACGATTGATAGTTTAAGCGGTGGCGAGAAGATGAAAGTGGCGATGTTAGCGGTATCTCACCAACACGCCCAGCCACTGTTACTGTTGGATGAGCCGGACAATCACCTCGACATCTCAGCCAAACACGCACTGGTCGACGCGCTTAATCATTATCAAGGTGCCTATATATTGGTCAGCCATGACGATGCTTTTATTGATGCGCTGCATCTGACCCATCAATGGGAGCTTGAATATCATGCTGCCAGCAGCTTGCTAAGTGATCGATAAAGTGGCGTACGACAGGCTGTTGATAACTACGCGATAAATAGACCGCCCACAGTGCGCTGGGCGGTAAGCGATAATCGGTCAGCAAGGGTATCAATTCCTCTTGCTCCACATAGGGATTGGCTAAATCACATGGCACACGGACAATCCCTTTTCCCATTCGCGCCGCATTGACCAAGGTGCCTAAGTCGTTGGCGTGAATCGGCCCACTCACTCTTATCTCTTCTCGGCGACTGTCTTTAATAAACTGCCAATGATCACCGCTGACATGAATCAAGCACGGGTGATCAATGAGATCGCTCGGGTGATTAGGCTGGGACGCCTGGGCTATATATGCCGGTGACGCACACACGATAGAATCGATAGCCATGAGTTTGCGGGCAATTAAATGCTCATCCGGCTGAGGTGTAAAGCGCAATGCAATATCGACCCGCTCATCCACTAAGGGCGTAAATTGGTCGGAGGCAATCACTTCAATCACGACCTCTGGATGCGCATCGGTAAATTGCGTTACTGGCGCAACAAGGATCCCTTGCGCTAAGCCGATTGGCGCAGCAACTCGAATACGACCGCTTAAAGCGCCGTGTAATCGTCCAGTCGTCAACGTTAACGCCGCCGCTTCGTCCAAAATACGCTGGCAATGACCATAGGCTTGCTCACCGGCATACGTTAAGCTGACTTTACGCGTTGTTCGATGCAACAGACGCTGCGCAAGCCATTGCTCGACCTCTTGCACATGCCTTGAAACTTGCAAACGCGTTAGCCCAAGTTGTYCGGCCGCCCGCGTAAAGCTTTTGCAATTGGCCACTTCTACAAAACTACGTATTGCCGTAAGTCTATCCATATTGCCTCTTTAATTGATACAAACTGTATCTATTATGATTGTTTATCCAATAAATGAAAGCTAATAAGCTACATCCATCCAAGCAATCACAGCATGAGGAAGACAATATGAAAATCGCAATTATTGGTGCAACAGGTTGGATCGGTAGCCAAATCGTCGAAGAAGCGCGTCATCGTGGGCATGAGGTTATCGCTCTTGTCCGTCAGCCAGAAAAAGTGACCCGCAACGATGTCGAGGTGCGTCAATTCGACTTGCTGAATAACCATCACTCTGTACAACAGGCCGTTGCTGACGCTGATGCAGTCATTGCCGCCGTGGGCGGGCGCGCTGCAGGCAACCATGAGATGGTGGCAAACAGCGCTAAGCGCTTAATTGACGAGTTACCCGCGGCTAACGTCAAACGTTTACTCTGGGTCGGCGGTGCTGGCTCACTAGAAGTTGCGCCGGGAGTCGAGCTGGTCAGCCTGCCCGACTTCCCTGACGCTTATAAAGCAGAAGCGCTCGCTCAAGGCGACGCTTTGAAGGTATTCCGTGAACACGCCCATACCCTAGATTGGACGTTCGTCAGCCCTGCCGCAGAGATTTTCCCGGGCGACAAAATAGGCCGCTATCGCGTTGGCGCGGATACCTTGCTTACCGATGACCATGGTGACAGCAAAATCAGCGTTGCTGACTATGCTATCGCGATGATCGACGAACTGGAAAGTGGCGCCCACCGTCGCCAACGTATCGGTGTGGCTTACTAATCCAAGCTCATTGCCCAGCGTGCTCACCCGCCAACCAAGGTTGCGTGAGTGAGACCGTCTGGGCATCAAAATCAATACAGGCTTGGGCCCCCAAAGGTATGGTTAACATCGGATGCGTATGGCAACTGTCAAAACCATCAACCACAGCGAGCGGCTGGCCATCGAGTATTTCTTCAAGAACGTTATAGGTTGAACGTCCCGTTCCTTTGTCATCAAACAGCTCGTGTTTACCAAGTAACACCGCACCTACCGTATCAAACACCCCAGCCAGTTTTAGGTGTGCGAGTGAGCGCTCAACCGTGGCAATATCCAACAAAGAGTCTTCAATCAGCAGAATATCGCCTGTTTCAATCGCTGGCATATAAGGCGTTCCCCAGATCCCATTCAGCGTATTGAGGTTGCCACCGATAATGCGCCCATTTACCTGACCTTTACCCATAAATTGCCATGCATTCTCATAGGTCGGTTTTGCCTCTGTCTGTTCGCCCCAATCAATCATGACATCCGTCCATTGGGCAGGCATCTTATAGGTCATCGGCAGCGTTACATTCTCAGTTGTTACGGCTCGAAACGCATCAAAGGTTTCATCAACCAGTGGCGGAAACTCCCCTAAAGACGCCACTAAGGCTGGCCCATAAAACGTGATTAATCCCGTTTTGGCATAGATACCGAGCAGTAAAGCAGTGAGGTCCGAATAACCCACGATAATCTTAGGATCATCAGCCAAAGCGGCATAATCGATATAGGGAAGTAAAGCATTGCTGTTCATTCCACCAATCGTCGACATGATGCAGCGCACATTCGGATCACGGATGAGTTGGTTGAGCTCTTCCGCACGCGCCTTGATCGAGCCTGAGCGATAGTGATCCGATTGTCCGGTCAATACCCCCGCCTTCAGATCAAAGCCTTGTGCTTTGACATAGTCCATCGCGCGTTCAAATCGTTGGGGCGCAAATACGGTGGCTGGTGATGATGGCGAGAAAAAGCCAATTGTCTCGCCTTTTTTAAGAGGTGGTGGCAATAACATCTTGTCTTCCTTGATTTTTAATCTCCCTAGCATTAAATCATCAGGACGAGACAGTCACAATACTCGCCGATTAATCGCGGTGAGGCGTACTGATAGTCTGACAAATGTGTTCGGCAATTGGCATGGCTGAAGTCGCGGCTGGCGATGGGGCGTTACACACATGGAGACTGCGTGCAGATCGAACGAAGAGGAAATCGCCCACCAGCTCACCGCTATTCAACACCGCTTGGGCACGAATACCGGCTGGATAAGGGTGTAAATCATCCAATTGAATTGACGGGCAATACTTACGAACCTGCTTGAGGTATCCCGGTTTATAATGCGCATTCCACCATTCTTTTATACCGGTGCGCAGATTCGCTGCAGTGACTCGCCAAAATCCGCGAAAACGCAGCATATCAAGCGTATCACGCCAACTAAAATTGTATGTGGCATACCCCTCGCGTTTCCAGCCCTGAACAGCATTTGGGCCTACCGTCAAACCACCATCAACCATCCGTGTGACATGGACGCCCAAGAAAGGCAAATCTGGGTCCGGCACTGGATAGATCAAATGCGACACTAACTCCCGATGCTTTTTCGCTAGCTGATAGTATTCGCCACGATAGGGGATGATTTGAAACGATGTCGCTAACCCTTGCAGCTTCGCCATGCGATCTGCCATCAAACCGGCACAAACAACTAAAAATTCGGCGTGATAACGGTGCGACTCTCCCTGCGATTGGGTATCAATCAGCACACCGTCGTGGTCTTCGTGTAGCTTCGTCACTTGAGTATTTAGCACAAGATGCCCACCAGCTGCGACAAAGCGTCCGGCCATTTTTTCTGTGACTTGCGCGTAATCCACAACACTGGTCGCTTTGACATAAATCGCGCCCAAACCACGCACATTCGGTTCAGCACTGGCGAGTTGTTGGGCATCCCAACACTCGCACTCGATCTCATTGAGCAAACAACGTTGATACAAATCATGCATCCGCGCCAGTTCTGTCTCTGTGGTCGCGACGATTAACTTGCCACACTGCTTATAAGGAATACCCTCTTGCTCACAAAAAGCTTTGGTCGCGGCAGCGCCACGCTTACAAAAATCCGCCTTCAAACTACCGGGCGGATAATACACGCCAGCATGGATTACGCCGCTGTTATGGCCCGTTTGATGTTGGGCCAAAGCAGGTTCCTTTTCTATCAATAAGGTGCGTTTGTTTGGATATCGCTGTTGCAACTGCCAAGCGGTGGCCACGCCGACGATACCGCCCCCAACGACCACAAAATCGTACGCCATTAGCTACTCCTTTCGTCACCCGTTAATCGGTCACGTCCAGAAAATAATACTGGCTAACGTCGCAAATAAAACCAAAAGATTCAAAAAGATGATGAGCGGCATGGTTGCTTTGATGGGTTTGTAGCAATAAGCAAGCGGCTTGGCGGGCACGAGCCTCCTTGAGAGCGTGCGAGATTAATGCCCGCGCGATACCTTGTCGCCGTGAATCCGGCTGCACGTACAAATCGTTAATAATTAAGCCACGGCGCGCCCTCGCCAATGAATACAAAGGCGTTAGGTGGACAAATCCCACCATGGAGGATTGGTAAGAAGCGGTCAATATACAAGTATCTTGCTCGCGCAACCGTTGCTCAGTAAACGCCCTTGTTTGGCTGAGCGGCGGACGAATCGCAAGCCAGCGCTGGTATTGGTCAAATAACACGGTGAGGGCATCTAGATCATTTAACTCCGCTTTCGCTATATGCAACATTCTTTCTCTACCGCAGCGCTATGGTTACTTTTCAGTGTAAGCGCCATCACGACGTTCTGCTGCCAACACCTCAACAGACGAGCATAAAGAACAAAATATATCTCTTCACACTACGTTGAAATCGTTCACAGTACCTAGGTTGATATGAAAGCCAATCAAAAAAGTTATAGTGCATAAGGTGACATAAATAAGGCGGCTAAACGCCGCCTCAGTATCTATCGACCCCTGCACGGATATAGGATCGTTTGGGTAGGTCCGTATTACGTCATGTTCCGATTACGCCATTGAGCGGGTGCGATACCACTTTACTGTAACAGGCGCGAGCTCTTTTAACGCGTTACGCACCATGACAAATGGCACTTTGATGAAGTAGAACGACATCAACACCATCATCATAGGATCTGCATAAACCGCATAATCCGACCAAGGTGAATGCGCCACTAACCAAGCACCTAGAAAGCCCAAGGTGACCGCCAGACTTAATAAGGTGTCCATTTGCCACTGGCGCGATTCCGCCTCCACCAACTGGCTTTGCCCTGCTTGGTTTTTACGCGCAATCATCCACCATCCGTAACCGCAACCCACCACGTTGATAATACCAAATAGCACTGCCAATGACGGGTTAACCGCACGTCCGCCTTCGACCAAGGAGGAGACCGCTTCATACAGAGAATAACTCACCAACAACATAATCACAGCGCCTTTAATGGCGACAACAAGCGGAGTAAGCAGCGCACGTGTGATCGGCCGTGCGTAGCGCGAGTGGATATACCATGACGCTCCCAGTGACAACAAAGTTAACACTAGACTAATCAACGAGTAGATACCGTCGAACATAATCACTAAAGAGCCAGCAATCCATCCAACGGCAAGGCCGGCGATGGCAAACCCCAATGCGAGAAGGGCCGAAAACACTAATACTGACTTTTCATTGATCACGTTTTGAGGAGACATAAAACACCAAAAGTAGAAAACACGCACATATTCTTGGTGCTACTGCGCCGCTTTACAAACACGAACTTGCTGACATTTTCATCACTCTGTTAGACTTCAAATAAAAACAATATAATTTCAATTGCTTACAAGAAAAAATGACTGTCAATATTTCTGACAGTGAGTGTTCTAAACAAATTTTAGTTATGAGATAGCGCTAAATCGCATTTTGCTTGTATATAACTTTTACGCATACTAAATCTTAATTTAGATTCTTTATGGACTAAGAAGATGAGAAAAGGCGTGTTACTCGCGGCAATTAGCTTGCAGCTTTTCCTCGCGATAACCAGCACAGGATGGTGGCAGTTTGGTGCGGCACTCAGTGCGTTTCTGTTGGTCGCGATATTACGTTTACCTCAGGACACGCCGCATGAGTGAACCTGAGGCAACGATGGAGGCTAGGCAGCGAGCAGCAGCCAAGCAAGCGATGTACAGGAGATAATCACCCACAGCGCAACACCAAACAGTAAAGGCTTAGGGCCTGCCGTGCGTAGCTGGGTGACAGAAATACTGCAGCCGATTAAGAATAAACACACCACTAATACTTGCTTTGAAATGGCGAAAATCACTTCATAGATAGGTTGCGCTTGGACAAAGGCATCACTGATACCAATCGCCAGACAATAGAAAACGATAAAGTACGGAATCGTGATTTTTTTAGCGTGACTGCGAAACATGAGTGCACTGACAAACGCCACAGGCACAATCCATAATGCGCGCGCAAGTTTGAGGGTGGTCGCGGTCGTTAGTGCTTGCTCACCATAAGCGGACGCCGCGCCCACCACCGATGACGTATCATGAATCGCGATCGCCGCCCAGGTTCCAAACGTGTGCTGATCTAGCCCCAGCGCATGTCCTACCATAGGAAACACAAACAGCGCCAATGAATTCAACACAAACACCGTGCCTAACGCGAGACCAATTTGTTTATCATCCGCGTTGATAGCGGGCGAGACAGCTGCGATTGCACTGCCGCCACAAATCGCAGTGCCTGAGGCAATCAGGTGACCGGTCTTTTTATCCAGTCCCATAAGTTTGGCCAGTAATGTGCCAAAAACCAGCGTGCCTGCAATGGTGGCAATAATCAGCCCTATCCCATCGCCTGTTACAGCGAGCGCCTCTTGCAGTGGGATACCAAACCCTAGACCCACAATCGAATAAGCCAGCAATTTTTTGGTGATTTTGGTGAGGGGGATTGCACTTGGTACCCAGCCCAAGGAGGTTAACAAAAAGCCCAGCACCAGAGCGATCGGCGAGCTTACCCAAGGGGTTAAACAGGCTAACACAGCCAATGAAAAAGGAAGATAACGCGTGTATGCGGTCATAATGATGCTCAGTAAAAATCAGTGACGGCATTGTAGCGCTCGGTAGGTGTTCAGAAAATCTTAAACTTTTTAACCTAGGTTAAGTTTTTCTTAACCTATATGGCAACCTATTGAAAAACCACTTATCGAGCCGTGTATTTAGAAATCAAACAAGTAGTTGGTAATGCTATCACTCAGCCATTGGATTCCCGGATGCTCGGCCATCCCTGAGGCGGTGAATAGACAATAGTCTTCTTGGGTCAAACCATAGGTATGTTTGATCACTGCTAAGCGCTGTTCTCGTAAGTATTGCCGGATCAGCGGCTCAGGCAACACGCCCCACGCTTCTTCTTGTAAGATGGTATTGAGCATATATTCAAAGCTCGAAAAGCCAATGTAGCGGCGTGAGAAAGGTTGAAGCTCGGGATTGTCTTTTTCATTTAGATAGACCATGACCGCTTGCATGGCATTACGCAATTGATCATCACTGACTCGACGCAATCGACTCAACGGATGCTCACTGTTGCACACCGACATCATGCGAATTTTACCCAGCGGTTGATAGTTGATGCGCGGATCGTCAATCCGCTCGTAGTCTACTCCAAACGCAAAATCGACTTGTTGTGTTTCAACCAAATTGGCCAGATCACCGCTCGAGGCTAACACGAGGTTGAAGGACGTCGCGGTAAAGCGCTTGTTTAGCTGGTGCGCCCAGTCCTGCCAAAGTTGATCGGGGATCGCATCATCACGCGCAATCCACACTTCAGCATTAAAGCCCGCGTTCGCTTGCTCGCACGTACGACGAATACGTGCCGCCGTGACCGATATGCTCTCGAAATCTTTGTACACAGCTTTGCCGATTTCCGACAGGGTTAGACGGTTACCGGTGCGATAGAACAATTCGGCGTTAAGTGATTGTTCTAGCGCTTTAATCGCCATACTCAATCGTGAACGATTCACATCCAGCTGACGTGCAGCTTCAGACACTGAGCCGGTCTCTGCGACTGCACAAAACGCATCAATTTGGGTTAGATTCATGCCGCCCTCCTCACGCTATCCTACCGGAGCGCGGCAAAGACACAAAGCGCTATTACCGCTTGTCAGCGCTCTTGGTCGCGCGACGATTACGCATTCAACCCTTTAAACGCGCTGACTTTTTTAGTGAGTTCTTTCATGCGTAAATCAAACCCACTCACCGCCTGTTCACTTTGCTCAAACACCTCTTGAGTGCGGGTGCCCTGCTGAGCAAGCTCTTCAATACTCTGATTGATTTTATTCACCGCGCCGCTTTGCGTGTTGGCCCCCTCGGCAATCCGCCCATTATGCTCAAACAATTGCTGCAAATGACTATCCAATGTGCGCATATTTTCTACCGCTTGTTGGTGAGTTTCGAGGCTATGCTGGCTATCCTGACTGACTTGGTTGATTTGCCCAGTCACATTATCCGATGCCGAGCGCAGCTGATTGATAATTTCTTGGATCTCACTGGTCGACTCACCGGTGCGCTGCGACAACGAGCGCACTTCATCAGCAACTACCGCAAAGCCACGACCATGTTCGCCCGCTCGCGCAGCCTCAATCGCCGCGTTTAGTGCGAGTAAATTGGTTTGTTCCGAGATGGTGCTGATCACCTCAAGCACGCGAAGAATATTCTCGATATGGTGATTCAACTCATCCAAACTGCTCTGACTCGAGGCCATGTTTTCACCCAGTTGCTCAATATGCCGCAGGCTGGTATTCATGCCATTTAAAGCCTCTTTAAGCGCCGCATTCCCAGCCTGAGACAGCTCGCCGGCGTAATTGGCCGAATCCGTCACCTCGGTGGTGATTTCGGTGATGTCTTGACTCGCGGCAGAGATCGTTTGTAGCGACTGCTGCTGCACCATACCGGCTTGATTCACCTCATAAGCTTGCTGCTTGAGGACACCAAATGCAGACTGTGACTCGTCCACCGTCTGGTTTACCGCTTGCAATGCATCTCGAATACGCGCTAGCAAGCCATTGATTTTGTTTGCCAATCGACCGACTTCCGCTTGATCGTTCACTGCTATCTGATGGCTCAAGTCGAGTCGACTAGCAATTTCATCGACCTCGGCGGAAAGCTTTTTTATCGGCTGCGTCAAACTACTGATTACCCAATGGGTAACAAGGAGTGCAATAGCGATAAACACCAAGGTCACTAATAAAGACTGAATGAATTGATTCAGGATAGGCCCTGTGATTTGTGCTTTAGGGATTTCAACCACCACGAAACGGTCCAAGTCTGCGAGCCAATAAGACCCCAGCAGAAACGCTTCATCACCGATGGTCACTTCGCTGATCACTGGCTTATCCGCCCCCTTGGTTACCGCTTGGCGAAATGCGCTCGCATTGTCCGCATTCAGTGCCGAATCTGTCGGTGCGACCTGCACACTGCCATCGCGCGCGGCAAGCATGGCTCTTCCCTGCTCACCAATGCGAAACCCCTGTACCAGATTCACTAAGCTACTGACATTAAACCCTACCCCCGCTACAACGTACGGCTGACCCGTCGCAGGGTTTTCTGGCACGCTGCGATAGTTAATAAAAATCACATACTGATTGCCATTGGGATCTTTGTTCATGTTCAGCTCATAGGGCTGATTCTTACTCAGAAAATTCGGGTAAAAATCTTTAAACGGATAGGTGGTCATTGATGCGCTGCGATGCTCGCCGTCATAAGTAAAAATATACTTCCCTTGGCTACTATCGAGCGTTGCAAATGCATTGTCTGCCCCTAAGCGCGTCTTGGCATTCGAAAGCGCTTGATGAATCGGCGCGAGATTGGTCAGATCGCCGCCTTTATCCACCCAATCAATCAATCCAGAGTGATGGGCAAGAAAGTTAGAACCGGTGATCGCAGGTTGTAGCTCATTACTAATTTCAAACGCCAGCCCCCTCAGCTGGCTGGGTAAAATAATATTCTTGAGATCATCGAGTTGCTTGTTTGCTGACAACATCGCTTGTTGCACCATCGCAATCAAAGTGCTGAGCACTAAGATGGTCGAAAGAACAATATAAATTCGCTTTCTGATTGAAAGAGTTTGCCAACGCATACGCCGTCCTTTTTATTATCATTACTAACCAACATATCAATATTAGTCAGCAAACTAGACAAGGATGACGGGTTAATGACAAACGACATAATATTTGGTGCTTTGGTGAGATCACTGAGTAAAAGGAAGGATGGCGTCTAGAAGATCAGTACATTTACCCTACATTTCTAAACAAATGCGCCATTATTCAACCCTGTTTATAACAAGGGAATTGGATTGAAAGGTTTCAAAATATTAAAACAGGCACTGAATAAGCGCGAATAAACAAAGGAAGTAAAAAATAGATAGGATAATGATAGTGCTATGGTGCCCCGGGCCGGACTTGAACCGGCACAGCGCGAACGCCGAGGGATTTTAAATCCCTTGTGTCTACCAATTCCACCACCAGGGCAACGCAGTTATGCGWGGTAGCACCATAGTCCGCAGACTGCGCTGCGAACGAGACTGTACTTTAATGAAATTTAACCCGAGGTCAATAGCCCTTTTATTCTTTTTGATTCAGGTGGTTGAAAAGCAGACAGACTTAATAGCCTAACATAGCGTATGACACCTTATGCCGGTTTATGGGCAAATTGATGTTTCGCTACTTTTTTAAGAAATCCTAATTCCACCATGGTCGACATGTAGCTATGTGGCTTGCGCGTGACTTGATCTTGGATAAGCTCAATCATTCCTGCCTGACAGCCTTGATCGTGATAAGTATCAAGTACTTCGTGCAGCGTCTTTTTATGAATATCTTCAATCCAAAGCCCAGCCACATCGGCCCCCGCACCGAAATGCAGTAATGCGATTTCTGGATCGCATTGATGAGCTACACCCACGGAGTTATGCAATACCACCATTTCATGAATAAGATCGGCCTGCTCCGCCGACAACCCCTGCTCGATTGCAAACGAGTGTGCAGCAATGGCGCCTTCGACTTCGAAGGTGTCTTGTTGAGCGACATAATCGGTTAAGCCAATGTCATGTAAGATTGCACCAACAAAGAAGACTTCTTTATCAATGCTTTGCTTTACTTTGTGGCTCATCGCCAAACCAAACGCGTAGCTACGTAAGGAGTGATTGACTAAAAATTCGGGGCTAAATTGTTTAACAAGCGCTAATGCCTGCTGACAGGCTTGGCTATTGGGGACAGTATAATGTGCCGGTGAAACATAAGGTATAGCGGTGCGTGTAATGCTCCGCTTCACTCTATGCACTGCGCGGCTAATATCACTTTTGACAAATTGGCACACCATACAAGGCTTGGATGGTCTTGGTTTAGCCTTTGTTAGCTCTCGCGACATGGTACTTCCTGTGGTCATTGGCTGACACTCAGCCAACAGCCATGGCGTGAGCATACTATGTTGATGATTGTCGGACACTTTTGATTGCCGCAATCACGGTAGTATCTAAACTATCACCATAGGTATGTTTTTTGTAGCCAACCGATACTGGAATGCTGGCTTCATTCAATTCATGCGAAATACGTTCAACCATTACCGCAATTTGATCTTCGGTTTTATTAGCACAAAGCATGGTGTAAATATCTTCGCCTAAGCGCGCAATATATCCCTCATCATGCAGTATTCCGTTGAGCGTAGACACAAACAGAGCGGTGAGTGCGGCATCCTTTGAGTGAGTCACTTTTCGGCTTTGAGATAAATCGATGGCCACCACATGAACAGGCGTCCCTACGGAGCGAATATTGCTTTCCTCTTTTTCTAAATACAGCGACCAGCCCAGACGATTAAGAAAACCGGTTTCGTTATCTTTCAGCTGTGAGGGTAAGAAACTAATCTGCTTGCGTGATAGGGCAATATTTTGCAGCTCAAGCTGTAACAGGGTTGAGAGTAATTTGGAGACGAGTTCGATCGTTTCTAGACCGTCAGGCGGAATGCGATCAACCGGCTCTTTATCAATAGCACATAAAGTGCCAAACAAATTACCGTCAGCAAAACAAACAGGAATACCTATGTACGATTTAATCGTTTCTGCGTGATAGATAGGTGCATTGATATAGGCAGGCACCATATCAACGTCCGGTGCCCATCTCGGCCCCTCACCACGCACCATACGACTACACATGGAATCGCTCCAAACTAACGTTGTCAGTTCTTCAATTCCATATTTTTCCCCTTCCACTTGCAAAATCACCCACTCATTCTCATGTTTACGAGTCATCATCCAAGTGCCATAGCCAAACTTCTTATTTAAGTATTTGAGCGTGTCACGACTTGCTTTTTCAAAATGCTCAAACGGAATTTGATCTTGTGTGCTGATATGTATCACATCATGCCTCTCGATGATTATTCGATAATTTGGTCTTCGCGTAAGTCCGTCTCGATAGCTGTCATCATGGCACTCAACTCAGTAAATACTGTTTTTACGTAGTCGATATCAGTGCTGTTTTTTTCGATGGCCCGAAATAGCTCGCTCAACCTCATTGCCCCACTTGACGCCGCCGCGCCTTTTGCGCCATGAGCAAGCGACTTTATCTTGCTGCTATCTTCATCAATAACAGCTTGCTCTAGTTCGTGCATATCGGCGGTCACACTATCCCAAAACATCGAAAGGACCGCCCTCTTCATCTCTGCGTCATCACTACCAATAATTTTTTCAAGTTGTTCGCTATCGATTAACGGCGCTATTTCACGATTCTCCTGTGCTTGTGTACTCAACGGGATGGTGGCTGCACCATGTCGTAAGGCTCGTCCTCTTAGCCTCAATGCCAACACACGCTTTAATGTCTCCAATTCGACTGGCTTCGAAATATAATCATCCATGCCAGACTGTAGGCAGTGATCCGCTTCACCAACTAATGCATTGGCTGTGATCGCTATAATTAGAGTACGCGACTTTCCTTCTTCCGCCTCAGCTCGCCTGATTTCTGCGGTCAGCTCAAAGCCATCCATTTCAGGCATATGGCAATCTGTCAGCAGTAATGCATAATCGCCCTGACGCCACTTCTCGAGTGCGGCTTTACCATCCGAGGCCATTTCATATTGATAACCAAGCTGGCTAAGCTGCTTCGCGAGTACTAATTGATTCGTTGGTTGGTCTTCAGCACATAAAATTGTGCCACAAGCATCTGCATCTATTTGGTTGCTATAAGAAAATGCATCGCCATTGCTAATCGCTTCGCTCCAGTCAACATCAGGGCTCTCCAATCCACACATGACCGCGGCAGCAAGTGAAAAGTCACTCGGTTTAAGAGGTCGTGTACTTAGCCAATAAGGACCGGGATACACATAACTGCCATTGTCTGTCGGGCTATCTCCTAGCATGATGCAGCGAATGCCAGTGTGTTCAGCCATGATGGCTTCGTTGGTAGTCACGGCAATCATTGCATCGCGATCCCAATCGGACCAATCCATCGTCGCACCCTCTATGATTCGGGCTGGGTTGAGCTGACTGATCAGATCATGACAAATGGCATTCAAGCTCTTGTTTTCAACAAACAGTACAAACGTGAATGTTGAAAAATTGTACTTCCGACTCATTTCATGCGTCTTTTCTCCGCTTGATGCGGGAACAGTAATTGTGAACGTGCTCCCTTCTCCAAACTCGCTCTGGACATGAATATCCCCTCCCATCATATCGACAAAGGATTTCGAGATACTGAGTCCTAGACCCGTTCCGCCATAACGTCGCGTCGTCGAGCTATCTGCCTGCGTAAAGGGCTTAAAGAGTTTGCCGATTTGCTCATCAGTCATACCAACGCCCGTATCTTGAATACTGACGGAGATTGTCTGGTTACTATGGTGATAATGTGTTCTCACATACACATCGCCACCACCTTTTTCCTTACTGGTAAACTTGATCGCATTACCCAGCAAATTAAGTAACACTTGCCGGATTCTAACTGGGTCAATAACCACAAAATCGGGAGTCGCATAGTCATGCGAAAAATACAAGTTGACCCCTTTTTGGTAGGCATTCACCCAAAGTGCTTCAAGTGTCTTTTCGATTAGGTCGAGCAGATTCACCTCGGTAGGATCAAGCTCCATCTGTCCTGATTCAATTTTCGAAAAGTCGAGAATATCGTTGATAATTTCTAGGAGTGAGAACGACGAGTCTCGAATTGTCGACACCATCTTGGATTGTTCTCTATCTAGCACGGTTTCTTTGAGTAAATCCACCATGCCAATAACACCATTCATCGGTGTTCTAATTTCATGACTCATGGTGGCTAAGAAACGTGACTTTGCATGGTTCGCTTTCCGTGCCGCGATGCTTTCTTTTTCTAATTTGGCGAGAATTCGTCGCTCTTCAGTGATGTCTAAGTTAATACCGAATAAAACCTCTCGACCACTGTCATTGTCCTTAGCAACATTACCCGCCGCTTTAACCCAATGTGTTTGATGTGTCATTGGGTTGATTATCCGGAATTCGGCGTTAAATACTTTGCTCTCATTTAAAGCCGTTTCAACTTCGTGGACCGCTACGTCTCGATCTTCAGGATGGAGAATGTCCCGCCAGACTTGATAGTCAACGTCACTACCAGGCGAAACACCGTACAAACGATACATATTATCGTCCCACTTAAGCTGCCCAGTGGCTATATCCATTGACCAGTTACAAATTCCGCCCGCATCAGACGCGAGCTGCATGCCACGAAGTAACTCATCTCTCGCAGCCTTCGCTGAACGTAGCTCACTTTCTATCGCTTTGCGGCGCTCAATATCTTCTAGAACAGCAATAAAGTATTTAGGTTGATCATCCTCATCCAATACAACAGACACGGAAAGGGTAGCCCAAAATACATCACCATTTCGCTTGATGTAGCGCTTATCCATCGAGAATGTTCGAGCGTGACCAGAAAGGAGCGAGCTGACATATTTTTTGCTTTCTGATAGAAAGTCGGGATGTGTAATATCGTGATAGCTAAGTTGTAATAACGCATCCTCACTGTACCCTAGGATATCGCACATTTTGCCATTCACTTCGATAAAGTAGCCTTCGAGGTCAACACGACAAATACCGACCGCCGCTTGGTCAAATGCAGCTCGGTAGATTACCTCTCGCTCTCGCAACTCATTTTGTAGCTTCTGCTCACGATCTTTCACTTCCTCTTCAATGGTAATATCCTTAATAATCCCGACAAAACCTTGCGTATCTCCAAACCACGTCTCACCAATCGATACTTCAATAGGGAATAGGCGACCAGATTTGTGCTGACCCGTCAGTTTCCTTGGTGTCCCTATCAATTTTTTACTTCCTGTTAATAAGTATTGACTGATAAACCCATCATGATTTTTCGCATAATCATCTGGCATCAAAATTGCCACATTCTCACCCAATAACTCTTCTCGAACTCGGCCGAAAATAAGTTCAAGAGCTCGGTTTACCTCGATGATAACCCCAGTACTGTCAATGACCACCATGCCATCTAAAGCAGTGTCAAAGACCGTTCTTAAGCGACTTTCAGAGTCTTGTAGATCTTGCGTGCGATGTTTGATTTCATTTTCTAACTTAAGCATCGCTTCGTCCTCTGCGAGCTTTATGTCAGTAATATCAGACTGAACACCAATGTAATGTGTGAGCTCCCCATCATCATTGAATACCGGATCGATGCGTAAGTTATTATAAAAAAGCGATCCGTCTTTCTTATAGTTTCGCAAAACAACCGCGCAAGAGAGCGTATTCTTTAGGGCGTAACGGATCTTATCTGCATTTGGCTGATCGCGATCATCTCCTTGTAAGAAGCGACAGTTCTTTCCCATAACCTCTTTCGATGAAAAGCCCGTTAGCGTTTCAAAGGCTTTGTTGGCATAAACGATCGGATAATCCGGTAACCGGATATCACTAACAATAATCCCCGTTGCGGTTGCATCAATAGCACGGCTTTGGATATCCAACTGAAAGCGTTGCTCTTCCGTTTCTTTTACGAGCTTTTCGCGTTCCACAACAATATTTTTTAAACTCGCAAGCTCGGCTATCATCNAACCAATCTCGTCAGTCCGATTGGCTTCCGGCAACTCAAAGTTTTGTTGTCCATTCGCCAATTTCTTAACTGCATTCGTCAACTGACTTAACGGATTTGTCACTTTACGTGTCAAATAAAATGCAATAATTAAAATCGCACTCAGTAATAGCGCTGCCATTGAAAATGAATTCTTGTACAAGGTATTGGGGGCAAGAAACGCCTCATCTACCTCAACTCGGATCATTGCTGACCACCCTAACCCAGGATAATCATAAGCCCCACGGGTGTGCGCATAACCCGTCACTTGATCCACTTGCTTACGGTAATGTGTCGATATATTCGAACCACTCCGGCCAGAAACGGCGAGGCGTGCACCTTCAACACCGTTAGCCGCAAGGTTAAGCTGACCCAACACTTGAAAATCTCGCTCGTAAGATGCTTCGTTTTGACCGACTGGGTCGTAATCGACAATGATCCGTCCTTCATTGTCTAAAATCGTGAGCTCAGAACTATCGAAGCCACGATTAGCCAGTAAATCGTAAGTCTCGCCGACGATCGATTCCACCGCAGAGAAATCCACAACATTGACCCAAACCCCGACTTCACGACCCGCTTCATTATGAACCACAGATGCGAATATCATGTCATAGGCCGTTGGTTTTTCCCCAAAGACACAACGTTNGATCGATTCCACCGCAGAGAAATCCACAACATTGACCCAAACCCCGACTTCACGACCCGCTTCATTATGAATC
This sequence comes from Salinivibrio sp. IB574, assembly GCF_001996205.1. Taxonomy (NCBI): domain Bacteria; kingdom Pseudomonadati; phylum Pseudomonadota; class Gammaproteobacteria; order Vibrionales; family Vibrionaceae; genus Salinivibrio; species Salinivibrio sp. IB574. The sequence goes on from NZ_MUFN01000013.1 coordinate 80,648, forward strand.
ACAGATGCGAATATCATGTCATAGGTCGTTGGTTTTTCCCCAAAGACAAAACGTTCAGGCCCTGTGACATAAGCGCTGCGAGGCTGGTCTGGGACGAGGGTATTCCCATTCACAATTTCATTGAACCAAATAGAGTTTCTGACTTCTACCTCAGATAACTCCAAGACGGGTAAAACCTTGCCATACTGGTTTTTGCTGCTCGCTGCTAACAACTTCCCGTTCATATCAAAAATAGCGATGCGTCGATAAACTTTGTAGCTTTCGACCAAATTGTTTAAGTTACTTTCTATCAATGCTTTGGATTGATTCTCAATTGGGTTATTGCCTTGCACTCTTCCAAGAGAAAGCGGAAACGTCTGCGCATCGTGATAACGTTCAAACAGGTTTCTCTCAACTAAGCGAATGAGCAATGTCGCTTCTCGCTCGATATTGGTCAATATTGTATCTTGAAGAATGTCTTTGCCTTTCAACGAGACAAAGGTGACAGACGCTAGCATCAGCACCCCTAGCATCAATAAAATGATAGGGAGCTTTATGGAAAATTTCATCGTGAATGCCTTTGCATATTGAGCCGCTCATCCAAAAGAAACCGCGCCAATGGTGCTGGTTTGGCATAGAAATAGCCTTGGCCCGCGTTACAATTTAATTGGCGAAGAAAGTCACACACTGCTTCGTTTTCAATACCTTCAGCAATCACCGTGAGACCCATCGCGCGAGCCATCTTAATGCTCTGCTCCACAACTGCCGCAGACTTACTATTTGTTAAACAATCAAAAATGAAACGCTTGTCGATTTTTAATTCATTGAAAGGGATCGCATGCAATTGCGCAATAGAGGAATAGCCAGTACCAAAATCATCGATGGATAACTTGAATTTTAGCATGCGCATACGAAGCATTTGAGCATCGACAATCGCCTGCTCTTCCTGCAGCGCCGTTTCGGTCAACTCGCAAACAATATTTTCACAAGGAATTTTATATTGATGACAAGTTTCTTTCAGCCAGCTAGGAAAGTTATTGTCCTCTAATACTTTTCGAGAAATATTAAACGAAAAGGTTTTTTGAGAAACTTGTGGCCATTGGAATTGAATATCATCAAAAGCTCGCATAATCACGCTTTTGGTTAGCCGTACGATAAGTAGGGGATCCAATTCGGCTGAGGGGATGAATTGATCTGGCTTAACGAGGCCATGCGTCTGACTTTCTACACGCGCTAATACCTCAAATCCTTGTATTTCACCACTGCATAGCGCAATTTGAGGCTGAAAGTAGGCTCTTATTTCCCCTCGCTCTATAAATTGTGCGACCTGTTTAGGTGAGTAGGTTTTCAGTAAACTATCGTGATTCGCACCCTGAGCCTTACACCCCTCCGCTTCAGAATAGTCAGTTAACGCCTGATTTACCGTGTCGAATGTTAACGGTTTTGCTAAGCATTCAATAATGTTGAGATGATATTGTTTTGCGAGCTGGGAGGTTGACTCGAGCACTTCTTGCTCTTCACTACTCATTAAAACAATGGCGCCTTGATAATGACTGGCACCTAGGTACCGCAGTACCTCAAAGCCATCCTCTACAGGCATATTTAAGTCACAAAAAATCACATCTATTTGCTGCTCTGCAATGACTCGTTTGGCTTCCTTGCCATTACTCGCTTCATAACAGTTCTCATAGCCTAGATTACGTAAACAGAGTGATAATGTGTGCCTCACCACCTTTTGATCATCAACTATAAGTACCCGACATTGCGTCTCAGTCACTTGATTAACCCCATCGTCCTTGCTGGTTTTGGCGCTCCGAATCGTCAATAACCAGCACTACAACCAAAGCATCAAATGTAACTGTAGCTCATCGTCAAATAATTGAGTGACTATAAGACCAAAGTATGGCTCCGTGTTAACCCGTTGAAAATCGGCTTGTGCTAGCGCCTTTAAAGATCCGCTAGCACCCCTTTCACAAAGGGGGCTTTGTGCTTAACGTAAACATCTTGATCACGCACACCTTGAGCGAGTATGGCGCGCTTTTTGTTTTCATATTCAGTGCGCACATCAGGGTTATCGAGCAAATACTGTTTGTACGCAATTTGGCGATGATGCTCATCGCTGTCTTTTTCAATCACGTGGGCGTGCACCAGAAAACGCTCATCTTGATAGATTATAGAGGCATCTTTACGAGGGCGGTGTTCGGGAAAAGGTTGATCGCTGTGCTGATCTTGAAAGCCGAGGGCATAGAGGTGAGCGACAGCATCGTCACGCTCGCCAGAACGATAGAGAATGGATAGATCAATAATCCCCTTCCCTCCCACTTTGGCAGACGTAGAGCCAAAATGTAGTACCTCAATACGAGGTGTCGAGATGTGGTCAGACAAGGTTTGGGCGACGTCTAAGTAAATAGGACGCCAAGGAGAGAAACTGGCGTCAACTAATTGGTAGGGCTCGAGTGTGATCATGTGGCACCTTGCTGGAAAGAGGAATGCAGATAAATACGAGTAACTCGCCATGAGCAGCCTATCGACTGTCATCAAACGAGGTGTTTATCGTACCAGCAGTTCCCATGCAAACAAATCACACCTCCGTGCTAGACGCCTTCCACGAGCTTAGGATTAGAACCGTATTGATTGCTGTTTTGATCGCCTTCTAGCGCGCAGAGTACCAGTATGACCGCCATCCCAAGCAGAGGTATGAACAAAAGCAGTAGCCACCACGCTGAACGTCCTGTGTCATGTAGCCGTCTTGATGTCACCGCCAAGGTTGGCAGCAGCAAAGCTAATGAATACACCATGCTCAACAAAACTAATCCCGAGAACTCAGCGACAATATTAATCGCCAACGAGATACAAAAGTTAACCAGAAAAAACATCCAGTATTCCTGGCGGTGCGCACGTCCAGAAAATGTAGCGTACTGGCGCAATACTTTTAAATACCATTCCATACGTTAATCACCTTTTAGCAATAAAGCCGATAATACGTATCTTAGAATGAGGAACGCCGTTAGGACCATGTCAGTGATAAGACATCTGACTGTTTTATCATCAGCTTGGGAGCCTTATCACTGATTTCTTACACAATAGAAGGCGGTTAGCTTTGCAAACCCGCTGCGTGCATCAAAAGCTTAAATAGCCAAGAGACAGCCCCCAATGCCGCTACACTGACTCCCCAGATCGCGATTAACCAAAGCCAACGCTGCCAAGTCGGTTTTGTCATACCAGCCATCAGTGATAGGCCTCGTCCGGATTCACTTTGCCACTAAAGACACGGTAACTCCAATAGGTGTACATCAAAATAACCGGGATGATAAATACCGCGCCAATCAGCATAAATTGCAAGCTTTGTTGTGGTGAAGCAGCCTGCCAAATTGTGATACTGGGTGGAATGATATGCGGCCAAATGCTGATGCCGAGGCCAATAAACCCGAGCAGGGTGACACACAACGCCATAATAAATGGACGATGGTGAGCCTGATCAGGGCGGGTACGCCAAAGACGGAGCAAACAAAGAGCGGTCAATAAAGGAACCGGGGAGAGAATGAGCAAATTTGGCAGACTAAACCAACGGTCTGCAACCCCCGGATACGCAAATGGCGTCCAGACACTGACTATCGCAATACTTATCGCCATTAACACAACCAGTCGACGACTCAAGTGGTACATACGCATTTGTAATGTATGCTCCGTTTTCATGATCAGCCAAGTGGCCCCCAATAAACCGTACGCAATGATCAATCCTATACCGCAAAAGAGAGGAAACGGTGCCAACCAATCGAGTCCGCCACCAGCAAAAGCGCGGCCCTCGACAGGAAAGCCTTCAATCACCGCACCCACAGTCACCCCTTGGAAAAAGGTGGCAAAAATTGACCCGGCCATAAAAGCGGTATCCCAAAAGCCATGATGCCCGGGCAGCGCTTTGAAACGGAACTCAAACGCCACACCACGAAAAATAAGCGCCACCAACATCAAAGTGAGCGGGATTGTTAACGCATCGACAATCACGGCATATGCCAAGGGGAAAGCACCAAATAATGCCGCCCCACCAAGGACCAACCAAGTTTCATTGCCATCCCATACCGGCGCGACACTGTTAACCATCAAATCGCGCTCTTCGCGCTCAGTGATAAACGGCATCAGAATCCCGATCCCCAAGTCAAATCCGTCCATCACGATGTACATTAAAGTGGCAAACACGATGATGCCAAACCAAATCATTGCTAAATCCATGTTTCCCCCTTACACACGGCCAGAGACAGTTAACGGTTCATGCGGTGTCTCATCGTGCTGATCCGGACCTAATTTAATTTGATGGATCATATAGATGTACCCCAACCCAAAGACCAAGCCGTACACTACAAAGAAACTGATCAAGCTAATACTCATGTGCAAGTCACCGTGGGCAGACACCGCATCTTGGGTGCGTAAAAGGCCATGCACGACCCAAGGCTGGCGCCCTACCTCAGTAGTTACCCAGCCAGCTAGAATCGCGACCAACCCCGCCGGCCCCATATAGAAAGCAAAACGGAGCAGCCCTTGGTGTTCAAACAGGCGTCCTTTATAGCGCTGCCACGCCGCCACTAGTCCAAGTGTGATCATCAATAGCCCTAAGCCCACCATCAGACGAAACGCCCAGAAGACCACGGGCGAATTGGGTCTGTCTTCCGCAGGGAATTCGTTTAGGGCAGGGATTTGCTCGGTCAAACTGTGTTTTAAGATCAGACTCCCTAAATAGGGAATTTCTACTTTGTAGCGGGTGGTTTCCGCCTCCATGTCCGGTAAGCCAAATAAAATAAGCGGCGTGGGTTCACCATGGCTGTTATCCCAATGTCCTTCCATCGCTGCAATTTTTGCAGGTTGATGTTCCAAGGTGTTCAGGCCATGTAAATCGCCAATAAACGCTTGAATAGGCGCGGTGAACAACAGCATCCACATCGACATCGAAAACATCCGCTTCACGGCTGGGCTGCGCTGCCCTTTGAGCAGATGCCACGCCGCCGACGCACCAACAAATAAGGCACTGGATAAAAACGCCGCGACCACCATGTGCGCTAAGCGATACGGGAAAGAGGGATTAAACACCACCGCGAACCAATCTACAGGTACTACTTGACCATTGACCACTTCATGCCCTTGTGGCGTGTGCATCCAACTGTTGGAGGCTAAAATCCAAAAGGCAGAGATCACGGTGCCCAACGCGACCATGGACGTGGCGAAAAAGTGCAAACGATCACCGACACGCTGCCAACCAAACAGCATCACACCAAGAAATCCGGCTTCTAAAAAGAACGCCGTAAGTACCTCATAAGTCAGCAGTGGGCCAGTGATACTGCCAGCAAACTCGGAAAAGCCACTCCAGTTAGTGCCAAATTGATATGCCATCACCAACCCAGACACCACGCCCATCCCGAAGTTGACCGCGAAAATTTTTGACCAGAAAAGATAAAGGGTTTTGTACTCCTGCTCGCGAGTTTTAAGCCATAGCCCCTCAAGCACCGCAAGGTAGCAGGCAAGGCCGATAGTAATTGCAGGAAAGATAATGTGAAAAGAAACCGTAAACGCGAATTGAATACGGGCCAACATAAAGGCATCAAGACCAAACATACGTGAAGTCCACTTTAGTAATTAGACCAACACGCATGGTAGAAGCCCATTTTTAATGTGCCCATACACAGACGACTCAGATTAACCTATAACAGTTTGATGTTTTCAGTGTTATAGTCTGGTTCACTTAGCGGCGATTATGGTAGGAAGATGCCTAAGTATCAGCAGCTTAGCGAGCAGATCAAACAACAAATTCAAGCCGGCATTTGGCATGTGGGAGAAAAACTTCCCTCGCTGAGAAAACAGGCCGCTTATTCAGGGTTGAGTGTCATGACGGTACTCCAAGCCTACCAACTGCTAGAAAGCCAAGGGTGGATTGTTTCTCAGTCCCGCTCAGGTTACCGCGTCGCTCCCCATGCCGAACTCGACGATAACAAGCCAGATAGTGCGATTCACCCTGCAGAATCTGTCGATATCAATGACTATATTTTCGATGTGTTGCAAGCCAGCCGCTCGCCGGGGATGGCAAGCTACGGGCATGCCTATGTTGATCCCCTACTCGCCCCTCGCCATCAAGTAAACCGCTCGCTCACCACTGCGGTGCGTTTTATGTCGATTCATAGTGTGGTCGACAATCTTCCCCCGGGTAATGCCCAACTACGTCACCTGATTGCTCAACGCTATGCAGCGCAGGGGATGCAGGTTTCTCCCGATGAAATCGTGATCACCGCGGGCGGGTTGGATGCGCTTAACCTGAGCTTACGCGCGGTCACACAACCTGGGGATTGGGTCGCTGTTGAAAGTCCGGCGTTTTACGGTGCGCTACAAGCCCTTGAAAACCGGGGGCTCAAAGCGATGGCGATCCGAACACATCCGACGGAAGGGATTGATCTTGATGCGCTCGAACGCGCCTTGCAAACGCATCCAATCCGCGCTTGTTGGCTGATGAGCAATCATCAAAATCCGTTGGGATATTCGCTGTCAGACGCAAAAAAAGCACGCCTTGCCGAACTCGTCAAACGCTATCAGGTGTATTTAATCGAAGACGATGTCTATGGCGAACTCTATGATGGCGAACACAAACCGCACCCTACTAAAGCGTTCGATAACAGCGGTCATGTTTTGCACTGCTCGTCTTTCTCAAAAACCTTGGTCGATGCCTTTCGTCTTGGTTGGGTGGCAGCCGGTGATCAAGCCCAGAAACTACAAAAGCTGCAACTAATGAGCACAGTGACCACCAGCGTCCCTATTCAACTTGCCGTCGCGCATTATCTTCATAACCGCAACTATGAACACCACCTAAAGCAGCTGCGTCGCACACTGGCTGAACGAAAAAAAGCGACCTATCAGTTTCTGATCGCCCATTTACCGCAAGGCGTTAGTGTCATTAACAGCCAAGGAGGGTATTTTTTATGGATAACTTTGCCCAAAGGCAGTGATACCACCGCGCTTTACCACCTTGCACTGAAACACCATATCAGTATCGCTCCGGGTAATATGTTTGCGACACACGCACAGTTTGCCCATTGCTTTCGGTTGAATGCCTCTTACCCGCTCGATCATTCACATAAAAATGCGCTGGCAACCTTATGTGATTTGATTGCACAGCACATAAAAAAAGCTGAGCGCTAGACTCAGCTAAAAGACAGTACCAAAAAGACCTTATTTAATGGAGAAAGGAATTGCTAAGGTTAATTTAAAATCGTCCTCATCTTGGAATAGATTGGTGTAGCCATTCCAGCTTGGTGCATCGGTATCATTGAAGTACTGCGTGAAGTAAAAACTGACCTTCGCATCTTTAAGTGCACCATTTTGAATCGCATAATTTGCAAACAGACTGTAGGAGTACTCTTTTAGATCATCATACCCTTTGGCGGATGATCCAAAGCCATAAGCACCGTTAAAGCCTGCACTAAAGCCTTTAGCCCCAATATCCGAGAAATCACGCGATAACGACCCAAATAGCGCCAGTTCTTCATCATGGTTAAAATCCGAGCGGTTATTCCACCAAATGTCATAAGTACCGTTAGAGCCACCATATTGACTCGTCAAACGATACGCTAAGTTTTCCACCTTGGCAGGGTCTCCGGAGTCGGCTTCGGTATAGGTGGCCTCTGCTCGATACGAATACTGCCCTGATGACATACTGGTGAGCATGGCGAGTTGGAATGCAGTGCTATCATATTGTTCGTCATCATCGACCACATAAAGTTGCGGCGACCAATACACGCCACCTTCGGTCGTGCCTTTCACTTTAACGTGCGCATTCCAGCGGTCACCATCAGTTAATGCACCATATGCTGCATCAATAGAAATACCGTTATCCAAAGTATAAACAGCACCAAGTGAATACGCTGTGCCAGCATCTTCTCCGTTGGTGGTTTGAAATTCATAGGTTTCTTTAAACCAAGGCGCCTTATAGCGCTCAGAAACGACAAGGCCCATATTAAGATTATCGAACTTCAGGCCTAACTCACCACCTACATGAGTGCCCGGCGCAAAAGACCAGTTAACACCAATTGTGCTTGGCACAGAGGGCTGAAAATAACCAAGCTTCGCCGTTACATTGTCACCAAACTTAAATTTAGCCGCCGCGGTAGCCAGTGATACGCCATTATCCGTACATTCCTCGTCCCATGCGCCCGTACATTCGCTATCATCTGGCTGCTTGTCGTAGGGGTTATTCACGCCCCAAAAGTTCATTTCGTGGTCGGGGCCACCGTTTTGCCACATATCAAATGTACTAAAGGCCATCAGATCAAGGCCAACCACTTCCGCCGCGTAGCCTGAGTTAAAGGCAAGATTTGCGTAGATAGAGCCGTGGTCAAGGTTGGTTTCTTTGGCAGTATCGTTGCCATTGGCATCTGTACCTGCGCGATCACGGGCTCGCATCCAAAAGTTGAGATTGCCACTAATCGTCGCATCAGAGAAAAAAGGAGAGGTACTTGTCGAATAATCTGCTGTTGCTTCCTGTGAGAGTGCTGACATTGCCACGCCAGCAGAGAGTACTGCCGCAGCTAATGCGGATAATTTAAAAATCTTATTCATGGAAAACTCCTGCTGCTTCCAAGATTTTTGGTTTTGTCTCTGTGCGTTATTTAGTGTTTTAGAGTTCAAAACCGATTTGAAA